>DMTJ01000061.1:3333-4283 GCA_003477185.1 Lentisphaeria bacterium | reverse complement strand
CCTATTCTGAGTTTGGCCGGCGGGTGAAAGAAAATGGCAGCGCTGGGACCGACCACGGCACAGCCGCGCCGCACTTTTTCATGGGCGGTAAGGTGAAGGGCGGTATTTTTGGCGAGCAGCCCAAGCTTGACGATCTAGGCAATGGCGATCTGAAGTATTCGATGGACTACCGCTCTTTGTACGAGACGCTCACGCGCCGCTGGTGGAATCTGCCGTCGCATTTCACGAATCCGAAGGACAAGGACAAGATCGTTGCGCTCGACTGTATTCGGGCCTGACGTGATAGCTGCTGAACGAGCTATGACATGGCGCAGCGTTGTGGCCGGACTGTTGCTAACGAGCAGCGGTTGGGCGGATTCGGATCGTGCCCGAGAGTTGTTGACTGCAGGGCGACCAGCGGAGGCTTACGAGTCACTCGTGGTCGAACTAGACGGGGCAGATGCGGACGGCGCGACCTTCGAGCTGGCCGCGCGGGCGCTGCTGGCCGCGGGGCGGCTGGTCACAGCCGGAGAGGTGGTGCGGCGTTGGATCGACGGCGCGCCCCCGGAGGCTGAGCCCGCTGCGTATTGGTACGGGGGGGAAGTGGCCGCTCGTTTGCAGGAGACGACGCAGGCAGCTGCGAGGTTCGGCACCTATCTGAAACATGCGGGGGCCAAGGACGCGCGCACGGAACGAGCGCTTGAGTTTTTGCTCGCGGCTTCGCAAGAAGCGCGAACTGTGGAGTGGGCGCTGGAGTATCTGCCAGCGAGTCCGGACATGCGCGACGCGGCAGCGGGCACCGCCGCGCTGCTGCTGAAGCATGATAGCGAAGTCGGCATTGTCCTGGTAGAGAAGCTGCTGGCGCGGTTTGCGTCTTCGGATGATGCGGTGGCGATTCTGTATCGCTGCCGCTCTGGCTTCGCAGCGGTGGGGGAAGGATTGCGGCAGCGGGCAGCAGCGCCATTGCTGGT
>DMTJ01000061.1:0-3301 GCA_003477185.1 Lentisphaeria bacterium | reverse complement strand
CATTGCTGGTCGGGGCAAAGCGGCCGAACCGGAATCGGCTGCAGTTGACGAAGCTGGAGAAGGCGCTGCCGCCATGGACCTCGGAAGAGGTGAGGCTAGCGCTGTTTACGCAGATTTTGGCGGCGAATGGTGGCAGTGCGTTGAGCGAGCCGGAGGCGCGTTTGGACGCGGCAGGCAGCGGGAATCGCAAAGCAGCGGTGGCTGCACTTGCCGCGACCATCGGCGTGTATGAAGCGCATCTGAACGACTCGCTGCATTTTCATTGCGTGAAGTTGCTGCTGGAGCGCGGGCAGGATGTGTTCACAGCTGAACAGGCCGAGGCGTTGGTTGCGAAGTTCGCAGCACGCGTGAAGCGACTGCCCAACCGGGGCCTGCGGCCGCAGCTTGAACGGTTGACGTGGCCGTTGGTAAATGACTACTTGAAGGACTCCCGGCAGCAAACGCCTTTGGCCAAGAAGTACGGCGGGTTGCAGCGCAAGGACTGTCTCTCGTCGGACGCAGGTATCGCTGCAGAAGACGAGAAGTCGGAGGAGCTCGCGGTGCGGACTCGGGCGATGTTCGCCAAGAAGTATCCAGACAATCGCGAGAAAAAGAAGAAGGTAGATTATCGGGTGCGCAAGGATGCCGAAAGGTTCCTGGCGGAATGGCAGGGCGATGTACCGGCGGGAGCTGGACTTGCGAAGTCCGCAGCTGAGAAGCTGGCGTGGGAGGTGTGTGAGCGCCATTTGAACCATATCTGGCATGATGGCGAGGCGAAGCAGGATTGGGGGCGGATGTGGGGACCACGGCTGGGCCCTGGGCCGTTGTTCATTCGCGCTGCGCATGCAGCGGCAGGCATTGGGACGGACTTGAGTGAGCGCTACGTGACGCTGCTTCAGGCCGGAGGACCGCCGTCTCCGGGTTTGTTGTGGCGGTTGACGGGCATGCGAGATCTGGGGATTGGGCATGAGCCGTTTGTGCCGTTGCCGGGTGATGTGCTGTTTGATCCGGAGCTGTATGTGGCGTTGCTGACCAAGAAGCCCGTCTGGCGTCGGGACGGAGGCGGCGCGCGGTTCAATAAAGCGCTGTGGGCGTACGCCCGCGGCGGCGAGATGCACGAGGGAGAATACGGCAGAATTAAGACCTACGCCAAGTGCCACTGGCAGTTCAATGTGAGTGGAGATCGCAAGCAGGCCGCCGAGGTGGTGAAGCAGTTTCTGGCGGAGAGCCAGGGGCAATCGACTGCTGATCGGATTAACGCGATCAATGTCTTTATCGACAATTCGCGGGAGGCCACGGATCTATTGACTCTGGATGTGCTGAGTGAGTTGTACCAGGCGCTGCCGGAGAGTGAGCGGGCTGCGGCGACCGCGTTTGAGTACGTGCAGCAGAACGTGCAGTTCTGGCTCACGGACAGCGCGACGAGCGCGACGCGCAAGGAGAAGGCGCGGGCCCTGCGGGATGTGCTGGGGCGAAACCTGGCGCGTGGGCTGGGCCGCCAACCGGGCATTCAGATCGCATCTGAGCGGCTGAAGCCAGCGCGGGACTGGCTGCTGGCACGGACAGAGGCGCGGGATTGGGAGGTCATGGGCAAGGTGATTGCGGAGTTCGCAGCGTTTGCCATGCCGGGGCCAGGTTCTAAGCCTGAGGCGATTCGGTATGCGTATGACGCGGGCGTGGCACCGGTCTTTGAGGCGCTGCTGGAAGCAGGCCAGAGTGAGCTTGCCTTCGTGCTGATCCGCGGAGTTCGCAATCGCCAATACGAGGGCGACTTCGGGAAGATGCTGGATGGCAAGATGTCACAAGCGTCGGTTGGGCTGGAGGTGGTGCCGGTGGATCCGCGTGATCCTATTTATCCGTTGCACCTGGCCACGCGTGAGATGACCCGTGGCAATCTCGGACAAGCATGGGATCTGACCGCGGCAAACGAGCGGCTGTTGTTTCAGCATTGGCGCGATTTGAGTCCGCGCTACGTGGCTTGGACGATTGAGCAGATGCGTAAGTACCAGCAATTTGAGCAGGCGCTGGCGATGGCATTCGAGTTTCTCTCGACGCCGGACCTGGAGCCGGAGTTGCTGGCGCAGGTTTCTTTGACGCGGGGCGATGCATATCGCGATAGCCAGAACGTGGAGGCCGCGCGGATTGAGTACCAGGCGCTGCGGGACAGCCCGCAGTTTCAGAATACGGTGGCTGGGCAGCTGGCGCAGTCGCGGATGATCGAGCTGATGATCACCATGCGCAGCTATCACAATGCGGAGCAACTGCTGGAGAAGCTGCTTGACAGCACGGTTGCGGCGACGCGAGCCGAGGCGCAGTACTTGTCGGCGCGCATCGCCTTTGAGCAGGAGGATTACGAGCTTGCCCAGGAGCTGGTGGAGAAGACCCTAAAAATTCAACCGGCGCACGCGCGGTCGATGCTGCTGGAGGGAAAGTTGCGCTTGTACGTGGAGCGCGGGCTGGAGGAAACGGAGATACGGCTGGGCGAGAAGCGGTTGCGCTCGCTAGTAGTGCCGGGACGGACGTTGCGGCTGACGCTTCCGGATGACAACCTGTCTGTGGCGCGCCATAGCAGCAGCATCCCGGTGCGCGTGGTGACTAAGCCCGGGGGCGATGAGGAGCTGTTGCACATGTATCCGGCAGGTAGTGGGCGCAAGCTGTTCGTGGTCACGATGCCGACCACGATGGCGACGCCGAAGCCGGGCAACAGCCTGCTGGAATTGTTCGGCGATGACGAGATTCACTACGGGCTTGACCCGGAGTTTCAGAAGGAGTTTGGTCTGGAGTTTCCGACCAAGGTAATCGAGGTGCATGCCGAAGGCAGGCTGGTGGCCAGCGCTGGCCGGATCTTGAGCGAGGATGAGGAAGAGCAACTGCGTATGGAGCAGCGCTTGGGGGCGAATCGCGGGCGCCGGGCACGGAATGCGGAGAAGACGACGACAATTCGGCCAGGGAACCCGATCTATGTGCAGGTGGGGGATCTGGATCGCAACATCTCCGGCGAGAGCGATTCGGTTTCGGTGCGGCTGGAAACGACCAGCGGAGATCGCTTACGCCAGGTTCTGGTGGAGACCGAGGTCCACAGCGGGATGTTCCGCGGAGAGATTGCGACGGGCATCTCGTTTCCGCGGGCAGAGGTCTCGGATGCGATCGAGGGCTCGGATGCGAACGCGGTGATTTCATCGCGGCGCTCTGCGGATTGGAAGAGCTTGCCGGGTAGCGATGCGAAGTGGATTCTGGTCGATACGATGACGTCGGACGAGATCGCCTCGACGGCGGTGGCGGTGCGCGAGGCGGACCAGATCAAGGGGGTCCGGCTGGAAGG
>DMTJ01000310.1 GCA_003477185.1 Lentisphaeria bacterium | reverse complement strand
CACCCACGTACTGCGCAAGCACATTCGCCACGCTCCCGCGAAATTAGACGAGGCCCTCGATTCCTTGCGGCACCAAGTCGTCACCGTCCTCTGTATCCGGATGGCTGTAACGCTCCCGGCTACCTTTGTTAGATTTCATGGCCTCAACGCTGCCCATGCCTCGATAAACCACGTACCGGCGCCCCTGATGCAGAATCTTCTCACCGGGACTTTCATTCGTACCAGCAAGCGCGGAGCCCATCATCACTGCGCTAGCACCAGCCGCCAGCGCCTTCGGCACATCTCCGGATTGCTTGATACCGCCATCGGCGATGACTGGCACTTCCATGCCGATAGCCCGGGTGGTCTCGAAAATTGCCGTGAGCTGGGGAATGCCGACACCGGCCACGACTCGCGTCGTGCAGATCGAGCCGGGCCCGATCCCGACCTTGATCCCGTCTGCGCCTGCGTCCACCAGTGCCTTGGCGCCAGCCCCTGATCCCACATTCCCAGCGATCACGTCCACGCCGGCATAGAGCCGCTTGATTTCACGGATCGTGTCGATCACACCCTTCGTGTGGCCATGAGCTGTATCGATCACCACCGCATCAACGCCAGCGCGGACCAGCAGCTCAGCGCGTTCTTCATCGTACGGCCCAATCGCGGCCACCGCACGCAAGCGATGGTGCGAATCGCGGTTAATGAGCGATTCTACGTTGTCAATCAGGCTCACCACGTCGTGGAAACTGTAGAGCCCCGCGAGATGCCCGGATTCATCGACGATCGGAAGCTTGCCCACGTGATGCTCAAGCATGGTTGCGAACGCCTGATCCAGCGTTGTGCCGACAGGAGCAGTCAGCAACTCGGTCGTCATCACAGACCGCACTTGCAGGCTGTAGTCGCGCAGGAACTTTAGGTCCCGCGCGGTCAGAATCCCCACCAGTTTATCGTTATCATCCACGATCGGGAAGCCGCTAAACGTATAGTTATTCCGGTCCTTTTCAGCGATGAGATCCTCAATCGTAGTATCCTGCCGAAACACCACAGGCGACTCGATCAATCCATTCAGGTAGCCCTTCACCTTGCGGACTTCGTGAGCCTGAGTTTCGGGGGATAAATTCTTGTGGATCACCCCCACACCGCCGACCATTGCCATCCCGATGGCCATCTTGCCTTCGGTGACAGTGTCCATCGCGGCACTGGCAAAAGGAACACTCAATGAAATATTTCTGCTCAGCCTTGAGCGAACATCGGCCTCCTCGGGAAGGAAGTCAGCATATTGGACACACAACGAAACATCATCGAAAGTGAGGCCCTCACCTTCGAATCGAGCCATGAATGCCTCGAGACCCGGATTGCACATAAAACAGTAACCTGATCAGTTAAACCTGTGGCGTTTCAGCCGCGGATTCCACTATAGCGAGCGGCTCAGCGCGCGCAACGTGTGCACGAAGGATCCACCGAATCAGTGCCAACCCTGCGCATGACCAATGTCGTACACCGGGGGGCAGCGAGCGCTCAT
Organism: Lentisphaeria bacterium; assembly: GCA_003477185.1. GTDB lineage: Bacteria > Verrucomicrobiota > Lentisphaeria > JABSQK01 > UBA12247 > UBA12247. Next base: position 4,888 of record DMTJ01000310.1, on the reverse strand, counting down.
CATTCCAGGCCTAACAGTCAGTGGATAAACTCCCGTCGTCGCGAGAACGACAAATTTCGAGACTATTCGGGGCCTGGTGTCGAAAAATTGTAGCTTTCCCTCCTGTGTGCGGAGCCTGGCTGCAAGGTGCCCGAAAGGTGTGTTTGCAGTAGTCGCGAGTTTATCCACGAGATGCTAATCACACCGCTTTTGGCCGCAGGCTCACCATCTGCCACGCTCCAGGCAGCCTCCGCCAGCCTGCCTCACAGACCTTTATTCCACCATCCGGGACGCCCTCAAGCCCTTCGAACTGAACACTGCATTGCAGCACTGATTGGCCAGTCGAATCGCACTGAGTATATTGCACGCTACCCACTTTTCGGCGCGCTCTCGCTGCGTCCGCCTTTTACTGCTCACTGATAGGTTTTTCGGCCATGGCACTATTCGATCTGTTCCGCCCAAAGTGGCAGCATTCGGACCGAAATGTACGCTTGGAAGGCGTTGCAGACTTGGCCCCCACTGAAGTTGAGACCCTGCTCGAAATCGCTGCAGACGACAGCGATGAGGGCGTACGCATCGCCGCCGCAAAGAGGCTAGAACAGCCAGATCACTTACAGGCGCTGGCTGGACGCGACATCACCGCCCCAGTCATGAAAGCCGTCACTGAGAAGCTAAACCAGCACTACGCCGCAACCGTCCTGAACGGCACCGACGAGGCGATCCGGATGGAGGCACTTGACCGAATTGGCGACGAGAAGATCATGCAGGCCCTCGCGCGGGGCCTCAACGACTCACGCATCCGCGTCGCCGTCATTGAACGCATTGCCGACGTCACCAGCCTCCAGGGGTTAATCCGCGACGGTGTCGGCCGCGAAGCCGGGCTGGCAATCGTGGAGCGGATCTCGGCCCAGCCAGCCCTCAAGGACATTGCCGGACGTGCTTCAAACAAGGCAGTACGCCGTGCAGCCAAGGCCAAGCTTGACCAGCTAGACGCCGCGGCGACAGCGCAGGATCCGGAACGCGAACGCGCCAGCCAACTGACCATCCTCTGCGAGGCTGCAGAGAAAGTTCAGGATTCATGGAGCTGGGATTTTGCAGAAGAGAAAGTCACCGCCGCGCAGACCGAATGGCAGCGGATCGACCCGGCGGAAAGCCACGACCTCCGGGCACGATTTGACACCGCGGTGACTCACTTTCGCGACCGCCAAGAGAAGTTCCGCGAACAAATGGAAGAAGATCAGCGTAAAGCTGCCGACCGCGATGCATGCATCACTGCCCGACGGGATCTGTGCGAGAAACTGGAAGCCCACGTCGGCCAATTTGGCGAGACGGTCGATGACGCGGTCTCCGCCCTTGAACAAGCCTGGGACCAGGCCGAGCCCGTCCCGGACGACGTCCAGCGCGAGCTACAGGATCGGTTCCAGACCGCCAAGCAACGCTACCTCTTCGAGCGAGCCTCAGCCGCCGACGCAGCCGCGAGACACGAGAAAGAGCAGAAACAGATCGAGAGCATTCTCGCTCACGCAGAAGAAGCCGTAGGGGAGCTAGAAAAAGGCCCGCAGAAAGCTGGAAGTGCGCTCACGCGCGGCATCAAGCAGTGGGCGGGCGTGGCCCGAAACGCCTCCGCTGAGGCCGCTGCTCGGTTTGCCGCGGCGAGTGCCGCGCTCACAACCGCTGCCGGCCTGCACGAAGCCCAACTAGCCGAGCGACGGGAGCAGTCCCTCGCCGCCATCGAACAAGTCTGCATCCAGATGGACGCGCACGCCGCTGGAGACGACTCGACCCGCGAGGACCTACAGGCCACTCGCAAAGCCTGGAAGGCCCTGCAACGCCGCGAAGAGATGACCCAAGACCATCGTGACCGCTACTCCGCCGCCAGCGAGCTCGTGAACCAGCGAATTCAGGAACGTCGCGAAGTCCAATCCATGGAGCGCTTCGCCAATCTCTCGGCCAAGGAAGAGATGATTCGGGAAGTCGAAGCCCTCGCCGAAGACACCGACTTCCCGGCGGTCGCCAAAAGAATTCAAGAGATTCAGGCCCAATGGAAGACCATCGGCTATGTCCCGCGCAAGCAGTCAGACGAGCTCTGGGCTCGTTTTCGTGCGGTCTGCGACGAACAGTACGCCCGCTGCAAAGAATTCTTCGGCAAGCAAGACGTCCTGCGCGATGCCGCAAAAGCCGCCAAAGAAGCGCTCTGCCAAGAGGCCGAGTTGCTCTCAGACAGCGAGGAGTGGAGAGCTACCGCAGAGCTGTTCAAGGACCTGCTGGAACAGTGGAAACAAGCTGGTTCCGCCGGCCGAAAGTCGGACGAATATCTCTACGAGCGTTTCAACGCCGCCGCCTCCACGTTCTTCGAGGCCCGCAGAAAGTACCACCAGGAGCGAGACGCGCTGCGCGCCGAGAACCTCGAGATCAAGAAGGGCATTCTGGAAAGTGCACAGTCCCTCAGCGAGTCCATGGACTGGGCAGGAACAGCCACCGCTTATAAGAATCTCCAGCGTGAGTGGAAGGAGACTGGCCCCGGGCCACACAAGGAAGAGCAACCCATCTGGGAAGCCTTTCACGCCGCATCCAACGCCTTCTTTGGACGCCTTGATGAAGTCCGTGCAGATCACAGCAAAGCCCGCACCGGCCTGTGCGCAGAGCTCACCGAACTTCTCGCCATGGAGCCCGCTGCGTGGAATTTCTCCGTGCTGACGCCCAAGGTGATCGAGATTCAAAGAGAGTGGCGCCAGATTGGCCCTGGTCTTCGCGAGGAGGAGGGAAAACTTCGCAAGGAGCTCAAGTCCCTCTGCGACCGGTTTTTCGGCGAGCGCCGCAAGTGGTTTTCGCAATTGCAGGAAGAACGCGAGCAGAATGAAGCACGCAAGGCCGAACTCATCTACCGCGTCGAGGAACTATCCGAATCCGTAGACTGGCATGAAACCGCCACCGCCATCAAGGCTGTCCAAGCCGAATGGAAAGAGATCGGCCCCGTGCCCAGTGAGCAACGAGATGACCTGAACGATCGTTTCCGCGCTGCCTGCGACTCTTTTTTCCAAGGCCGAAACACGCATTTTGCCGAGCGTCATCACGACCGCCTCGACAACCAGCGAAAGCGAGAAGAGCTCTGCGTGCGCCTCGAGCAACTCGCGAAACTTGAGGCCCCGAAAGAAAAAAATGCTCCGGAGCTATCCATCGCCGATCAACTCAAGGCCGCATTCGAAGCTAATTTTGTCGTCAGCTCATCTGGAAACGACGACAGTCGCTGGCATAATGCACAACCAGAAGTGCAACGCATTCAGGCCCAATGGAAAGGCTGCGGCCCCGTCCCTCGAGACCACGCGGACGACATCCAAAAGCGCTTCCGTCGTGCTATCGACGGATTCTATGATAACCGGCCAAAATCCGACGTTGTTGAGACGCCCGCAGACATGGCCAGGAACCTGAAAAAGAAACAACAGCTTGCGGAAGACATTCAGCAGTATACTAAAGGGAACGACACCGCCCTTAATCTCCGCGACGTGAAACGACTCCAACGGCAATGGCGTGACACCGGACGCCTCAGTTCCCGAAAAGAATCAGATGCTTTGGAGAAAACGTTTTACGACGCGGTTGATCTCGTCTACGACGCTGTAAAGAAAAAAGAAGACCAGGAGTTCTCTCGCGCATGAAAACCTTACTCACGATCCTTACTTTAGCTCTCTTTGTCAGCTCCTGTGGCAAGCCGGCCGCAGACAAGTCTGCAACATCCGCCCCCTCTGTCCAGACCGCTGCACCCAGCGCAGCCGGTATCGTGAAAGAAGTCGCCGAAGCCGACTTCAAAACCGAGATTTCCCAGGGTATCACCATCGTAGACTTTTGGGCCCCCTGGTGCAAACCATGCCTCATCCAAGCCCCAATCATGGACCAAATCGCAAAATCCAGTGCAGCCAAAGTCATCAAAGTTAACATCGATAAAGCAGAATCCACCGTCAACGGCTTGGGTATTGAAACCATTCCTACAGTCATTATCTTCAAGGACGGGGTTGAAGCAGAACGGTTCGTGGGCCTGACCGAGGCAAACGAGATTACCGCAGCGATCCCAGCTAACTAACCGCCAGCAGAATCCCGGTACCTGACGTGGATAATTCTGATAGCCCCCCGATCTATCTCGTGCTGTCCGTGGTCATCACGGGCATTCTGCACGTGCTGTTGTGGCAGCTGTCCATGCATTGGACTGTCACTCCCTTCGGTCACCTTTCCGATGATCTCAACCGTCCCCAGCGCAATCTGACTGTAGAGAGCATCAACCTTGAGGAACAGGTCGAGCCGCCCAAGGTTCCCGAAAAGGCAAACATCCAAGATCGGTTACTCGAAGAACAGCGCAAGCACCTCACTACCATCTTCGACCAGCAGCGTAATCCCGACCTGCCGAAGATCCAGCCACGCACCGCCATTGCCGCACTCAACCCGGCCGAGCGCCAGCGCGAGGCCATCCGCCCACCCGGGGCCATGCTCTCCTCCCCCCCACCCAAGATCATCGCTATCGATGCCGACCAGGTGCCGTTGGAGCGCCTGTTGAGCAAGCGCCGCACCATTCCGAGGGTAAAGCGCTACGACCTCCGCGGTCCCCGCGTTCCTTCCATGACCTCCGGCACGCCTGGTCCCCTTGGTACTGACGCCGCGTCCATGTACAAGGTAAATCTCGGAGTGCGCCTACCCGCGCCCCCACGCATCAAGCCACCCCTTCCCACCCCAAAGCCCAATCTAGCACTCATCCAGGAGCGCACACCGGCGGTGGAACTGGAATCCTATGAGGATACCCACATTCTCGACTCCATGCTCGATGCCACCTTCGCAGCCCATACGGACCCGGGAACCGCAGAGATCTACTACTCCTTTTCGATCAGGCCCAACGAACAGAGCGATGAAGTCCCCCCCATTCCGC
>DMTJ01000114.1 GCA_003477185.1 Lentisphaeria bacterium | reverse complement strand
GTCACCGCAGGTGTCGAGGAGGGGGACTTGGACGGTGGCCCAGGCGCAGGGGGCGATGATCCCAATTTTGTCCAGGAGCGGGATAGTGCCAGCGCTATGCTGCAACTCTCCAAGCCGATCAGCGACTGGTACACCCAGAGCTTCCACTTGGGCCTTGTGGAGCAACGCTTCGAAGGCAAGGACCCAGACACAGCCTGGAACAACTATACGTGGGACGAGAAGACGACAGCCGCTGGATTCAAGACTGACTTCTTCCCGTGGGCGGGCGATGCCCTTACAATCGGGTACGATTTCGAGAGGCAGTCGGCAGATCAGAAGGGGACCGTCCTTGATCGCACAGTGGATCTCAATTCTGTCTACCTGCAGAATCACTGGAGTGGTGATGTCTTTAGCTTCACAGCAGGGCTACGGCATGACGACCACGAGATTTCGGGGGAGGAGACCACCTATCGACTGGCGATGAGCGCGAAGTGTCCGGACCTTGACACCCGTGCCCACGCGAGCTTTGGCACCGGATTTCGTGCCCCAACTCTCAGTGACCTATACTCTCCCTGGGGCGGTAACCCGAACTTAACGGCTGAGACCAGTGAGAGTTTTGATATCGGCATTGTGCAGCCTCTATGGAACGAAAATGTGGTGGCGCAAGTCACCTACTTTCACAGTGATTTAGAGAACCTTATCGAGTGGCGGCCGATCGCTCCAGGCAGCTTTACCCACAATCCCATCAATGTCGCGGCAGCTAAGATTCAAGGTGTGGAGACGACGCTGCGGCTTTCGCCATTGTCAAGTTTAGACTTGGTGGCTAGCTACACCCACACGGACCATGAGGATGTGGAAACCGGTGCTGACTTGACCCGTCGCCCGCGACATAGTTCAAGCCTTAGCGCCATCTATCGGCACTCCGATGCGTTGGACTTCAATATGATCCTTTTGCATGTGGGAAGTCGGCACGATGCGGGCACTAAGCTCGATGCCTATACGCGGGTTGATTTGGCAGCAGCGTACGAGGTGAACGAACATGTCGAGGTGTTTGGCCGGATCGAGAATGTAGGTGACGCATCCTACACGGAAGCTGCAGGATACGGTGCGCCAGGCCCGTGGGGATTGGTGGGGATCCGCTGCGGATTCTGAGGGAGACAGGAGTATGAAGCAGCAGCGCTGGCTTATTGTGGGGCTGGGCGCTTTGGTGCTCCTGTTCGTCGCCTTAGTGGGCCGTCGTGTTTCGCCTGGCGTTGCGAACTCCGCAACGTCAGGTCAGCCGAAGAGCAGCCCACGGCGGATCATCTCCTTGGCTCCGAGCATCACAGAGGTGCTCTTCGCCTTGGGACTCGGGGACTCTGTGGTGGGGGTCACCCGTTTTTGCACCTTCCCGCCAGAGGCCGCGTCCAAGGATGATGTGGGGGGCTACTACGATCCGAACTACGAAGCAATCGCAATGCTCAAGCCGGATCTTGTGGTCTGCATGCCAGAGCATGAGAAACCGCGAGAATACCTAGCGGCAATGGGAGTCGAAACGCTCACTGTGAGTCACCAGAGCATTGCTGAGATTCTTGCTTCGGTCCGGACAATCGGGGCCAAGGCCGGAGTGAGGAATCAAGCAGAGACATTGGTCACAGAACTGGAACAACGGATAGACGAGGCTGCAACAAAAACACGGGGGCTCTCGCGACCTGCCGTTTTAATAGCACTGGGACGAGATGTAGAACTTGATCGGATCGAGGATGTCTATGTTGCTGGTCAGGGCGGTTGGTATGAGGAGTTAGTCGAGCTTGCAGGCGGCGTCAATGCCTATGACGGAGGGCTGCCGTTTCCATCGGTTTCGGCTGAGGGGATACTCAGCATGAATCCAGATGTAATCATCGAAGTGCTGGGCGATATCACTCGTACGGAAGTAGACTACGAGCATGTGGGGCGTGGCTGGCGCAGTTTACCGCAAGTGAGCGCGGTGCAAGCGAAGCGCGTCCATCTGCTTCATCGCGATTTTGCCCTCATTCCGGGGCCACGTTTTGTACAGATCCTGGACGAATTTATCCGCGCCTTGCATCCAGAGTTGATCTGGTCGGACCACGAGATATCGCAATGAGCGAGGCGGCTTTGCAGGTACGTGGTCTGTCGTGCAGCATCAATGGCGTCGCGATCCTGCGCAATATTTCATTTTCCGTCGCCGCTGGCTCGTACGTCTCCATTGTCGGCCCGAATGGGGCTGGCAAGACCACGCTGTTGAAATGCCTGAATCGCATCTTGAATGGGACTGCGGACGAGGTGCAGATTGAAGGAAAGGCGCTGGCTGATTACGCACAGGCCGAGCTAGCAAAGGTGATGGGCTATGTTCCGCAGGGCGGGACCGACCAAGTGCCATTTTTGGCCTATGAGTTTGTGATGATGGGACGCTACCCACACCTCAGCCCGTTTACTTCGCCCACTGCCACCGATCACGCCGCGGTCCTGCAGGCACTCGAGACCGCAGGTGCCGCAGACCTTGCAGGTCGACAATGCGCGACTCTGAGCGGCGGTGAGCGTCAAAAAATATTGGTAGCGGCCGCTCTGGCGCAGGAAGCGGGCATTTTTCTCCTGGACGAGCCCACGACCTTTTTGGACCCACATCATCAAGACGATGTGCTGCGGTTGCTGACGCGGTTGAATAAAGACTGCGGCGCGACGATCGTATCAGTCACACACGATATCAACGCGGCCGTACTGAGCAGTGACGATGTGATCGCACTCCGCGATGGGCAAGTCGTCTTTCAAGGTCCCCCCGAAGCCCTCACGAGTGGCACAGTCCTTGCCGACCTGTTCGATCAGGAGTTTCATTTTGTAGAGCACCCGGTCAATGGCAAACGTTTGATCGTGCCGCTGGCGGTACGATGATCACAGAGAGTCCAAATCGCGCCCTTGCGCTGCCGGCACTTATCATTGCGGCTCTGGCCAGTTTGGTGATCTGCCCGTTCGTGGGCATGGAGCCGATTCCGGTAACTGTCCTCTCCGACTCGGGTGCGGTGGACGGCGCCCTGAGGACTGTCTTCTGGCAGATTCGTGTGCCACGCACTTGTATTGGCTTTTTGGCAGGAGCCGGTTTAGCCGCCTGCGGCATGGCGTTTCAAGCGATGTTTCGCAATGCCTTAGCCACGCCATTTACTCTTGGCGTGGCAGGTGGGGCGTCGCTGGGAGCAGCTTTATATGTGCGTTTTGGGCTGTCGTTTGCGCTCCTCGGAATCTCCGGAGTCTCCATCTTTGCCTTTCTAGGTGCACTTGGCTCGATCTCACTTGTCTACGGGCTTACGCGTTTGCGTCATGGCTTCTCAACAGCGGCTCTGCTTTTAGCTGGGATCGCGGTCAATCTCTTTTTCTCCAGCCTTATTATGCTCATTCAGTATACCAGCAACTATGCCCATTCATTTCGGATCATGAGGTGGTTAATGGGCGGATTGGAGATCATGGGCTACGAGCGAGTCTTCCAGTTGATGCCACTTGTAGGCATCAGCATCTTGGTCCTGTACGCAGTCACACACGAACTCAACTTAATGACGGTGGGCGAGGAACTCGCGATCAGTCGTGGCGTGGACGTACGCCGGACCAAGGGCATTCTCTTTATCGCAACATCAATATGCGTCGGAGGGATCGTAGCGGTTTGCGGTCCCATTGGCTTTATTGGGCTCATGGCACCACATATTTGCCGTCTGCTGGTTGGTGGAGGGCATCGGCGGTTGCTGCCAGCGACGTGTTTGTTCGGGGGCCTCTTTCTAATAATCTGTGACACTTTGGCACGGACCGCCATTGCCCCGGCTGAAATTCCAGTGGGAGTGATTACATCGGTACTAGGGGGCCCATTCTTCGTCTGGCTCCTGGTTCGTACTCCGGCCGGTGGTCTTAATATTGCACTACGCTGAGGATACCTGACCTTCCTGATAAGAAATTCCTTTTCCCTCATTCTCAGACCATAGCGGATCGGAAGGTGTAAGATAAGTGAGGGACCAGGACAACAATCCAGGTGCTCGCGGGAAGCGGGAGACCGCTGGGCGGAACTATGTAGAAGGACAAGGACAGATGAACACAAAGCAGCCAAACCTCCTATTTGTATTCTCAGACCAGCAGTCGTTCGACATGCTCGGCTGCGCGGGAAATGCGCAAATCAAGACACCGAACCTCGATGCGTTTGCCGCGCAAGGGGTGCGTTTCGAGCACGCAGTGGCGAACTGCCCGGTGTGTACGCCGTGTCGGTCCATGCTGCTCTCCGGTAGACATCCCCTCCACAACAACTGCTTCGAAAACGATCGTCGGTTGATGACCGAAACCGAAATCGGTCCGGGCCTCGGACATGTGCTGCGCGATGCCGGCTACCGGATGGGATACGTCGGGAAGTGGCATCTCTATGGTGGAGAACGCGACCGGCCGATCCCTGCAGGCCCTGATCGCCAAGGCTTCGATGACCGATTTTTCTCCAATAATTGCCACGTCAACTATCACCCCGACAGCTCCTACTACTGGACCGAGGATGGCGAGAAGGTCATGTTCAAGCAGTGGGAGGCTGCGGGGCAGACGGATCAGGCCTTGGACTTTCTCGCCGAGTCGTCTGGGGAGCAACCATTCTGTCTCTCCGTATCCTGGCATCCACCGCACAATCACGGCGGCGGGTGCGCCGGGCTCTACCAGCAGTTCGATGCGCCGGAAGAGTTCAAAGCACTCTACAAGGAAGACGAGATTGTCCCGCGTGGGCAGTTGCCCAACACCGCAGAGAACCGTCGCATGACCCTGGGGTACTACGCCATGTGCAGCGAGGTAGACCATCACTTCGGACGGTTGTTGAAGAAACTGGATGAAAAGGGGGGCGCGGAAAACACGTTGGTTGTCTTCTGCTCTGATCACGGCGAGACGTTCGGTGCCAACGCTGCTGGGCACAAGTGCTCACCCGAAGACGTTTCGGTACGGGTCCCCCTGATTATGCGGATGCCCGGGGTTCTGCCGGAGGGGCAGGTCAGCGAGCTGTTGTTCGGCCTGCTCGACATGGCGCCAACGTTGTTGGGCCTAATGGGGCATGACACGCCGTCGGCCTGGCAGGGGCAGGATCTATCGTCGGCCATTCTTGACGGAAACGAAGATGCCGTGGAGAGCCTCCCCCTATTCCACTTCAAGCCTTCCTGGCGTAGTGTATACACGCGCCGCTACACCTTCGCGCTGGAGCAGATCGAGCGCACGGCAGACGTGCACATCCGGCTCGCATTGGACCTTGGCCGGAATTATACCCGCAGTTATAACGTACTCTATGATCGGGACGCTGATTCCCTGCAACTGAACAACCTGATTAACTCGCCCGAGCACATAGAGCTGGCCTCGGAGCTCACCGGCCTTACCCATGACTGGTGCCGGATATTCCATGATCCATTTCTCTCCCATAAACGCCTCATGGAAATAATTGGAGATCAGGAAAATAGCCCCCCCATTGAGTTGATCGCCCAAGCCTTGAATGACAAGACGACATCCAACAGCCCGGATGCAGGCGTCGCTTGACAGCGCGCCTGATCCGCAGCGTTATAAGAAAGGAAGCAACTATGAGAAGTACAGTATCAACAGTCAAGCTCGGAGAGGGCTTTGCATTCCCAGATTCGGAGGCATGCAGCGGGTTCAATTTTGGTGGCCCCGTGATCGCGGCAGAGAGCGGCATCTACTTGGTGCCAAAGAGCAAGATGGCGGGGCGCAAGGGCGGCGGGTTGGCCGGTGTTGCCGGGCAAGTGGCTCGGAGCATGGGGTCTCTCACCTATCCATTCCCGAAAATCACGTGCCAAGAGCTCCGCGAGATCATGCCGGATGCTCGGTTTCTCTCGAAGTTAAAGGATGACCAGGAAGTGATTGCTGTCGAAAAAGGGCGCATCAGTGGGTTCCGAAAATAACTGATTCAAATCCGGATTACC
>DMTJ01000148.1 GCA_003477185.1 Lentisphaeria bacterium | reverse complement strand
GATAAGAGGGAAAGATCGGGCAGATAATTCCGATTTACCTCTAGCTCTTGCTTCGCAGGTCGATTACTATTATCCGGCGTCACTGACAACACGCTAAAAAGAAAAGGCCTGCGACAGCCCGCGAATTTTCCCCGACAAGCCGTAAGAGATTGACCGCATGTACCGCCTGATATTTACCCTCTCCTTCGCCCTCTCACTAACCAGTCTGGCAAAGGTCAGCGAGGCGCTGAGTAAGCAGATCCATGCCGCGGCTGCCACAGTTGCGTGCGATGCCCCAGCTGATGTCCGCAAGCTGCTGGTCCTATCCAAGTCGACTGGCTTTGTCCACAAGTCGACAGACGCGGGAATTGTCGCAATTCAGAAACTGGCTGAGAAGACCGGCGCATTTTCAGTCGAGTTGACGGACGCCCCGGAGGACTTCACGCTCACCAATCTGCAGCAGTACGATGCGCTGGTGCTCAACAACAACACGGGGATTGAGAACTTCCTGCGCGCTGCGGTCCAACGGCAGGCCCTTGAGCAGTATGTGCAGGAGGGCGGCGGGCTAGTCGCCATTCATGCGGCGAGTGATGGCGGCTGGGACCAGTATACCGAGATGATTGGCGGTCGCTTCGCCGGGCATCCGTGGGGCGCTGGCGATACGTGGAGTTTTGTCAATGAAGACCGCGCCTGTGCCTGTACGAACCATTATCCGGAACTCTTTCGCTTCAAGGATGAAGTCTACTCCTACAACGACTACGATCGTAACAACGTGCGCGTGCTGTTGGCGCTTGACTTTACCGATAGCGCGACGACCCAAGCGCATGCACGAATCGAGGACGTGCCCGTCAGTTGGATTCGCAAGATCGGCGACGGTCGGCTGTTCTACACAAATTTCGGACATAATATCAGCACCTGGCACGACACGGACTTTCTGACACACCTGCTCAAAGGCATCCTGATTGCCACCGGCGACCTGGCTGCGGACTTCGCCCCGATCGTAGAGAAGCCTGCCTCGCCACGCACGGCTGAGGTCCAGCCACTCACCGAAACAGAGGCATTGAAGACCTTTGAGATACAAGATGGTTACACGGTGGAGCTAAGCGCTGGTGATGAGCTGTTGGAGGAACCTGTACACATCGTCTGGGATGGCAACGGTGCCATGTATGTGGCCCAAATGGAAACCTACATGGATGACATTTATGGGTCTGGCGAGAAGGAGCCGATTTGCCGGGTTTTGAAGCTGGTGGATCGAGATTGGGACGGTGTGTACGAGACACGAACGGTCTTTGCCGAGGGACTGGTTATGCCGCGAAAACTGATCTGTCTGGATGGCACGGTGATCATTGGCGAGACCGACACCAACGATCTCTACGCTTATGAAGACACCGATGGAGACGGGGTGTCAGACCGCAAAGAACGCGTGTATGAGGGGGGCAAGCGCGGAGGCAATATGGAGCATCAGCCACAAGGATTCATCTGGAATCTGGACAACGTCATCGCCGGCACCTGGATGGGCTTCCGCTATGTCAAGGGCCGTCTGGAGAAGGCGAGGTTTACCTATGGTATCGGTGGCCAGTGGGGCATCACTCAGACGGTCACCGGGCAGACAATCGGCGCTAATGGCGGGCACGAGACCGGCGCCATGCACTTCCAGGTCCCACATGAATATGGCGGCATGGAACTGCCCGGCGAGCGAGGGCCGACCTTTCTTGAGGTCTGGCCGATCGACAACATCCCCGATTCCCAAGGCGGTGCCAAACGCCTTCGCGATGACAATACCCTGAACCATATGACTTGCGTTTCCGGTGGTGAAATCTACCGCGGCGGCATTCTCGGCGACTTGGAAAACGACCTGTTTCTGGCCGAACCGGTTGGGCGAATGATCCGGCGCACACGGATCGAGAAGAAGGGTGGGATGCGCATTCTGCACAACCACTATCCCGGCAAAGAATTCATCCGCAGCACCGACCCTAACTTTCGGCCAGTCTCCCTGGCTACTGGTCCGGACGGCCAGCTCTACATCGTCGACATGTACCGTGGCATTATCCAACAGGCTCAGTGGGTAGGGAAAGGCTCGTATCTGTACCGAATTGTCAAGGCCTATGGGCTCGATCAGCACACGGGTCGGGGACGCATTTACCGGGTTGGGCGTGCCGGCGCTCAGCGCTACCCGAAGCCAAAGATGCTCGACCAAAGTGCCATGGAGTTGGTGCCATACCTCGCGCACGCCAATGCCTGGCAGCGCCTCACTGCTCAGAAGCTAATCGTCGTCCGAGGAGGGCTGGACGTAGTGCCGAAGCTACGCGAGATGGCTGACACCCATGCCAACCCCGTTGCCCGCCTCCACGCGCTCTGGACACTGGACGGTCTCGCCCAGACCGAATGGGACCAAGTGCACAAGGCGATCAGCGATCCAGATCCCAGGATTCGCGAAGCTGCGATTCGCCTGGCCACGCCCTGGTTCCAGAAGGACCAGGCGCTGATGCGATCCGTATTGCCGCTCAAAACGGAGACTGACAGCCAGGTGCTGGTGCAGATTATGAACACTGCCAGGCGCGTTGGAGACCTGGAGACGCGTGCCCTGCTGTTCGACACGCATCGCGATGGACACTATGGCTTGGCAGAGATGGAGAAAGTGCTGCTGAAACAGGAGAAAGCCGCGCGGATCCGCGAGGAGAAACTGCAGAAGCTGGAAGGTGCCAAGGCCGCAAAGCTGACCGCTGGCAAGGCCCACTACGACGGCCTGTGTCTGTCATGCCATGGCCAGGACGGAATGGGCACCAAAGCGGGCACGTTGATTCTGGGCGCCCCACTGCCCGGTTCTGCCCGTGTCATGGGCGATAAAAACCGCTTGATCGCGCTCGCGCTGAAGGGACTGCAAGGGCCAGTGGATGGCAAGAACTACGGCATCATGATGCCGCTTGCCAGCTACTCCGATGCCCACATCGCAGATGTACTCAGCTACATTCGCAGTAGTTGGCAGAACGACGCAGAGTTGGTCGAGGAAGCAGAGGTCGCAGAGGTGCGGGCAGCGCTCAAGGAGACGACCGGCATCTACACGCTGAGCCAGCTCTATGAAGAGTTCCCAAACAAACTCACCGCAAAAAAGAAGTGGCGGTTCACATCCAGCATTCCGAGTTCAGCCTTCAAGCACATGACCGATGGCGCTCTGAAGAAGCGCTGGGGCACCAAGGGAGCCCAAGCTCCGGACCAGTGGCTTGGCATCCAATTGCCAGCACCGGCCGAGGTTACCGGGCTCATCATGGATCATGGTTCTTCCCTCAATGACTACCCGCGCCAATACGAGGTGCACACCTCCACGGACGGTGATACCTGGCAGAAGCAGGGCGATTTCGAGGGCACGCCCAACGTATCAACCGCTATTTTCCCGGCAGTCGAAGCCGCCCACTTGAAGATCGTCAACACAACGCCAATGGGCACGGTCCCCGGATGGTGGTCCATCCACGAACTGGAGATCACCGAGCGATTCGAGTAGCCGGTGCCATTGGGGGCGCAGGCATTGTCTCATGGTCGACTACGGGCTCTGCGTCTTGGCCCAGGAGACCACGCCCATGGTCCCGGGTATCAGGTGTGAGGTGTCAGCCTTCAGGTGTCGGGAAGCCGGGAGTTCAAAACCCGACATCCAAAATCCAAAATCCTTCTCGCTCTTTGCCCACCTCGTCCCCGGGAGCATGCCGCTTTTCGTAATCGGGAATGATACGACGGGGGCGAAGTTGTCACAACCGATCCCTATCTCTTCGTTCTCCAGAAAAAGGTCGATTTGGGGGTTCCGGAAGGGCATCCGCATTATGATTACTACAGTTCAGGCTATTGGATACTCAAGGGATAAGAACAATGGCAGGTGGAAACGCCTGCTGGGCTATGTACACGTGGAGAAGCCGGCAGACGGCTCTTACACCCGGCTGTCCGATGCGGTCGGCGATGCGCTGTTCCCCGATCCCACGACGTATCATCTGAATTTGTGGGTGGGAAGGTAGGCGGTGGGAGACACGATATGAAAAAGACACCGCTAACAGGACTGCTATCCATCATGACAATCACTGGATTTGCAGAAGCGAAGGCGCTTCGCGATACACTGCTGCCGCGTCCGCAACAATGTGAAGTGACTCAGGAATCATTTACGATTTCTGATCAGACCAAGATCGTTGTGGTCAGCGACGGTTCTGCCAAAGGCGAGTATGCCGGCACGCAATTGGCGAAACTCCTGAAAGAACAGTACGGTCTCAACTTGGAAATTGTCCCAAAGAGACAAGAGGAAAGTTTTTCGCTGGTTCTGGGTAATGAGAGTGCCAGCAAAGCCGGCTCCCTCTACTTGGAACCCGTGAAAAGAAAAGAAGGGGGGTATGTGCTGCGTGTGGGCGAAGGCAGCGCAACGATAAGGGCCAATACCGCGCAGGGACTTTTCCACGGCGCCACGACCTTGCGTCAGCTGGTTGCCACGAAGAAGGTCAAAGGCTGCAAGATTTCTGACTATCCGCGCTATGAGATGCGCTGCTTCATGATTGATGCTGGTCGAGCGCATCTTCTGCCATCCGATGAACGATCCTTTACACTGCTCGACTCGATTTACTCCGAATGGTTTTCCGCCATGACTTGTAATTACATCCATCTCGGAATGGATGAGCCTCTCCTACCAAGGGCGAAACGAGCGAAGTACTCGGGAGAGCTCCTGCGGAGGCTTCTTGAGACTGCCAAACAACACAATCAAGAACCCAAATTGATTGTCTGGGCCGATGCCCCAGAAACGCCTGAACAGTACAAAGGCGATGTCATTCGGGCGCTGTGGTCCAACGGGAATCGAGATCTGGAGGGGGGGCAAACCAAAGACCTCAAGCACCACAAAATTGATGTACTTCTTAAACCCGGATGCAAAGAGAAGGTGCTGATGGGGGCAGGCTCAAGCTCTGGAGGCCGTCCCGGCTCGAAATGCTACGATCAGGGTGCATTTCGAAATCTTGCGGAATGGCCGATGCTGGGGAACGACAAAGAAAACTTCATTGGGATCATTGCCTGTCAAAGGCATGGAAACCAGCTCGACCAGTGGTTGCCGGATTTTCTGGTTGCGGCGGATGTCAGCTGGAATCCGCCGGCGGAGGTCCCTGAATTCACATCCCAGATAAAGGGTGTAGAATCGCGGCTTGCCCGGTTCAAGGATGAGGTTAGTCCGGATGAGAGTGAAACCATCCCGCTTGCCTGGCAAGGTGTCTGAGTGAAGGGGAAAGAATGGGATACACCAGTCGCACCTTTGCCTTTCCCCTTGGGCCCGGTTACGACCAGTACCCGCGGTCCGCTCGTCTTGGACCACGAGACGCTTAAAGGCTACCTGGAGCAGTTCAATGCGGATGACGAAGAGCTGTACTCCAATATCAAGAACAAGGATGCGTTTAATTTTCTGGCGCTGAACATCCCCCTGTTTGAATGCCCGGATGAAGATTTCCAGCGAACGTGGTACTTTCGCTGGTGGACTTACCGCAAGCATGTGAAGTCGACCGAAGACGGCTACGTCATCACCGAATTCCTGCCCAAGGTTCCCTGGTCCGGCAAGCACAACACCATCAACTGCCCCGCGGCCCATCACGTCTACGAAGGCCGCTGGTTGCGGAATCCGCAATACCTAGACGATTACGCGACATTCTGGCTGCGCAAAGGCGGCAGCCTGCGAGCGTACAGCTTCTGGATTGCCGATGCCTACTACAACCGCAATCTCGTCACGCCCAATGAAGACTTTCTGGTCGATCTGCTGCCGGATCTCGTCAAGAACTACGAAGCCTGGGAGAAGGGATGGCCCTGCCGCGAGCATATCATTGGCAGACGGGACAACGGCTTGTACTGGCAGATCGATGACCTGGATGGCGGCGAACTCTCAATCGGCGGGCATGGATTCCGTCCCACAATCAACAGTTTCATGTATGGCGACGCTAAAGCAGTCGCTGCCATTTCCCGGATGGCCGGGAACGCAGAGCAGACCGATCGGTTCGAAGAGAAAGCCGCCAAGATTAAGCAGCTCGTACAAGAGAAGCTCTGGGACGAGGAGGCGCAATTCTTCAAGATTCTAGCGACCGAGGGAAAGCCTCTCAGGGAGGTCAGGGAACTCTACGGCTATACGCCGTGGTATTTCAATCTGCCGGATTCCGGGTATGAGGCAGGATGGAAGGATCTGATGGATCCCAAGGGATTCTACGCGCCCTGCGGGCCGACCTTTGCGGAACAGCGACACCCGAAATTTCAGCTTTCCTACGAGGGCCATGAGTGCCAATGGAACGGGCCGAGTTGGCCCCTGGCCACCTGCAGCGTGTTGACGGGACTGGCCAACCTGCTCAACAATTATGATCAGGACGTGATTGATCGCAACGCCTACTTTGAGACACTCGGCATCTACACGCGTTCACACCAACTGAAGCGTGAAGACGGCAAGGTGGTGCCGTGGATCGATGAAAACCTGAATCCGTACACCGGTGACTGGATTTCCCGTACCCGTCTGCTCGAGATGGAGAAGACCAATAACGAGCTGTTTATCCGAAAGGGCGGTTACGAGCGCGGCAAGGACTACAACCACTCCACCTACAACGACCTGATTATCACCGGCCTCGTCGGGCTGCGTCCGCGCGCCGATGACATCGTCGAGGTGAACCCTTTGTTGCCCGAGAATACCTGGGATTATTTCTGTCTGGACAACGTGCTCTACCACGGATGCATCCTGACCATCATCTGGGATAAGACAGGTGAGAAATACAGCAAGGGCAAGGGGCTGACCGTTTTCGCTGACGGGAAGAAGGTCGCTAGCTCGGACACGCTACACAGAATTACCGGTAAGCTGAAATGAGAGAAACGAGACTATGCGATGCGTAATGGATTTCAATTCAAACTGGCGTTTCCGCAAGGATGAAGAGATCGAAGTCGCCTGTCGAGATCATGGGCTGCCCGATGTCCCGAATCCGGAGCCACGGCAGTGGCAGAAGGCGGGGTGGCAGTCGCTCAGCCGGCCCGACAACCCACACATTGGAAGCTGGCGCACGGTCGAGTTGCCGCATGACTTTCTGATCGAGGGCGAGTTCACCGAAGACGCGCCCTGGAAGACTGGCAGCCTGCCGTATGGCAAGGCCTGGTACGTGAAAGACTTCGAGTTGGCGAAGACGGATCTGGGCAAGCGAATCTTGGTGGAGTTCGACGGGATCTATCGGGACTCGCAGGTGTACGTGAACGGGCATTTCATCGGGCGGCGGATGAGCGGCTATGTTTCGGTGCGCTACGACATCAGCGAAGTGTGCAATTACGGGGAGCCCAACCGGATTGCGGTGTTCGCAGATGCGACGCAGACGGAGCAGTGGAGTTACCAGGGCGGCGGCATCTACCGCGCCGCGCGGATGGTCGTCGCCGATGCGGTACACGTGGCGCACCGGGGGCTGCAGATCCGGACGAAGAACAGCGGCGCGATCGAGTTGGCTGCGACCATCGCCAATGAGTCGTACGAGAAGGCGCAGGTGACGGTGGAGGCCGAGGTGCTGAAGACCGGCGCCCAAGGCGAAGGGGCGGTCACGGTTGCTGCGCAGGAGACGGGCACGGCAACCGTGAGGCTTAAGGTGGACCAGCCGCAACTGTGGAGTCTGGAAGATCCGCAGTTGTACAAGTTGCGGGTGACGCTGCGGCTGAATGGCGAGGCGATCGACCGCTGCGAGGAGTGCTTTGGCTTCCGGTCAATCCGCTTCAGTGCGAAGAATGGCTTCTTGCTCAACGGCAAGCGGGTGAAGATCAAGGGGACATGCTGTCATCAGGACTTTGCCGGTGTGGGGGTAGCCGTGCCGCCGGAGCTGCAGGAGTGGCGAGTGTTGCAGCTCAAGGCGCTGGGCTGCAACGCCATCCGGACCAGCCACAATATGCCCGACCCGGCGCTGCTGGACGCCTGTGACAAGCACGGCATGCTGATCATGGAAGAGACCCGGTTACCCGGTTGCGCCGAGGAGCTGTTGCGCGACGTGGCGGATACCATTCGGCGGGATCGGAATCATCCCTGCGTCATCCTCTGGAGTCTGGCCAACGAAGAGCCTATCATGACCACCGCGGTGGGGGCGCGGGTGTTCAAGAAGCTGCATCAGCTCGTCCACAGCCTGGATCCCACCCGGCCCA
The DNA here is from genome assembly GCA_003477185.1 of Lentisphaeria bacterium. GTDB lineage: Bacteria > Verrucomicrobiota > Lentisphaeria > JABSQK01 > UBA12247 > UBA12247. The sequence goes on along the minus strand of DMTJ01000148.1, from coordinate 679 downwards.
CTACGTGCGCCGTCGTGGGGAACTGGTTCAAGGCAGCTGAGCTATTCGAGGCAAACGGTTTCCGCCTTGATGTATTCGGCATGAACTACCGGCACGGGTGCGACAGCGAGAACTTCGATCGCTTCCATGAGAAGTACCCGGACTGGCCCTTCATTCAGACCGAGTCGTGGGGTGGTTTCACGACCCGGGGCCTGTACGAATCGACCGGGATCGAGGTTTTGAAGCAGTTTGCCGAGCGCGAGCAGACGTGGGAGAGCGAGGCGTACCGGAACTACGTCAGCGCCTACGGGACCACATTCGCCGGCTATGGCAGCCGCCTCGAAGAATGCTGGCAGGACTGCGTCAGCCGACCGCACCTGGCGGGGACGTTTCTGTGGACCGGCTTCGACTACCGCGGCGAGACGGCCCCGCATGGGTGGCCAGCAGTGATCAGTCACTTCGGCATGCTGGACCTGTGCGGATTCCGCAAGGAGCTGGCGCAGTACCTCAGATGCTGGTGGCGCGCGGGCGCGCCGCATACCTTCCTCATGCCGCACTGGAACTGGCCAGGACGCGCAGGCGAGCCCATCCGGGTACGCTGTTATTCCAATGCTGCCGAGATCGAACTGCGCCTCAATGGCAGGATCATCGCCCGCGAGCCCATGCCCGCGTACGACCGGCTCGAGTGGCAGGTCCCTTA
>DMTJ01000296.1 GCA_003477185.1 Lentisphaeria bacterium | reverse complement strand
ATATTGCGGCGCAGCATCCGGACGTGGTGGCGACATTACGGAATGATTATGAAGCTTGGTGGGCGTTGGTAAGCGAGCAATTCGACGATTCTATTCCAATCTCGATTGGTGCGGATCAGGAAGAAGAGGCTTGCCTGCGGGCCCATGATTGGCGGCATCCGGATAATCCGAAGCACACGGACCCTGATGTGGTGGAGGACAACAGTTATCTGGTGTTTCAGCAGGGCCAGATCCGAATGGGAGTCGGCAGAAATGGCTATCTCGAAGTCATGGTGGAGCAATCGGCCCGCTACGAGATTGAGCTTCGGCGCTGGCCGAAGGAGGAGGACCGAGCGATTGTGGACGGCATCGAGGAGTCAGAGGAAGGATGGCGATCGGACATCATCGTAGATCGACAGTTCTACTACACTGGCGGTAAGGCGCTGCCGTTTACCCAGGCCACACTTACGATCGGGGACCAGGCGTGGACCAAGCCGGTCGGACCGAAAGACAAGGGAATTGTCTTCATCGTGAATTTGAGCCAAGGCGAGACGAGACTTGTGAGCAGCTTCAGCAATGGCGCTAATCTGAGCCGTGGTGCCTATTATGTTTATGTCAGAAAGGCTGAGCGCTAAGGCTGGTAGCTTGAGGTTGGAAAGTGTAAGAGGGGAAAAGTTGGACCGCGAAAGCGAGAAAGGTGAGAGATTTAAGCTGTGTTCCAGCTGTCGGTTGGGACCACAGCAAGTGCTCATTCGAAAAGCCACCAGTCGGCTTGAACGGGGGTTGATAGTACATTCCGTAGTAGGCCGATTGGTTCGAATTAGGTGAAGCATGGACCGCTTGCCAGAAAATTAGGTAAGCATCCCAGGGGGAGGTGTTGTGAGGATGCGCTACCCTCGGCTTTCAGCTGAACGCTGTTCGCAGGAGCGGTCAGGCAGCCAAGCGTTCTCGCTGCTGGGCCTCCTCGTCGGCGCGACGTAGCTGCGCGGCGCGCACCAGATTGCAGGCCGCTCAATGTCATGGAGTCATGAAAGCGATTCTGTGAGTCCTGGTCGTTGACGGAGTTAAATGCACCGCCCAGCAGCAGGAAGACAAGGAATACTACTGCTGGCGTTCGGGGCCTGCCGTGATCTAGCGACTTCGCTACTCGTTCTTGGTGCATGCGCACCGGTGGCGAGATTTGGACATCCAGCGCATCGGATAGCATCTGGCCGCGGCTCTAATCATGCGCCTCCTGGGCGGCTCGCAGCCGTTTTTCTTTCAATGCGTGCTTGTCGAGATGCGCCCCCACGGCTTGCAGGATTTGGTTCGCACTGTTCCATAGGTCCAGTGCTGAGCGTTCGACAACGGCCATATTAGCCAAGGATTGGGTGAGAAACAGATTGCCAGATGAATGGCCCTTGCTACCTTTAGTAGTGCGATTTCCTACATCGATTTTTGTAATTTAGGCATAGGTAATGTAGGTGGACGTGACGCTTTTTAAATTGAATTCACGTCTTGTGCGGAAGTGATTTAGTCAGGATATATCTTTCCTATCGAGCACTCGTAGCTGAAGATAAATTTTTTTACCACGGTATACTGATAATGCGCTCCGCGCAGTGGCAGATGTCGGCGTTAGCCAAAAAAAGAGAGTGAGATGAAGCTGCAGTTAGTCCTTACACACATACGAGTCGCGGTGGTCACCGCAATGGGCATGGCCGCGCTTACTGCCTCAAACCGGGCGGCATTTGCCGTGGAGGCGCCCGACGACGAATCGCCTGCGATTGTGTCGGAGCAAGTTGCACGTCTTGTCAACGAAAAGATGATTCTGTCGGGCGACACAGATGCCGTAAAGGGTTCAAACATCTTCGATAGTCAGCGGGGCCTCTTCAAGTTGTCGCCTGATGGAAGGAAATTGTTGTTCTATCGGGAGGAGCCTACGGAAGTGAATGGCCGTAGGGGGGTACTCAGGCTGGTGCTGCGGGATTTGACGGACGGGAGCGAGGCGCTCTTGCCGTTTCCCGCACTTCCCAAGCGATGGGCCGAGCGCCTCCCCATGAGGTCGTTCTCAAATAATCCTTTCGACAAAACAGGCACCAAAATTGTGCTGGGAGTCGGAATCGATACGGACGAAAACGGCATATTCGATTCCCAGGCCGAAAAAATGCAGGCGGTTGTGTTTGACTCCACAACTTCTGAAACGAAGAATCTGTCTGCGACGGGATCAATTGTCACGGCTGGCTATGACCACACGGGTGACCGGTACATCGTGTCAGCTATCGACCAGGGCGAGCCCGACAAGATACGCTTGCTCCTCGCCGACACGGACCTGCTCAACTGGCAGGAACATGTTTTGTCGGGCGTTCCACGAGCCATCTCGCCTGGCAGCGACCTGATCATGCTGCTGAAAACATCAGAACTGAATTCCCGTGAACTCCCATCCGAATTGCTCCTGTATGACGCCAAGGATCGCAAGGAAGTCGCAACGCTGCCGGCATTCAAGCTTGGGGGAGCATTGTCCATGTACACACTCGTATTTGTCCCGCAATGGACGATATCGGGCGGACACCTCTACTACAGCAACATCCACGGTTTCCCCGATGACCCGCGGTATGGAACAAGGGTCTGGCAGCGGCAATCGCAAGCCGTCATCAAGGAGCTCAAAAACGTCATCCCCATTGGCCCCGGCCCCACCAAGTCATCGATGGTCCTTACGCGTGTGGACGAGGTAAAAGAAAGAGGCAGCAGAGTGATTGGGCTCGTGGTCCATGAAGCATCCAATAACCAAACGTGGGAGATTCCACTGCCGGATACCCGCATCCTCGGCACGCAGGGCAGTCAGGTGATTTACGCAAGGAAAGATAAGGTTGGCAAGGAAGCCGTATACACGGCGGAGATCGTGCTGCCGAAAGACACAAACCCTTTGCCTGAATGACATAGACCGGACACAGGGGTGCCGTTTCCGGCCCGTAGCGAGGGGATTGATGGGTTTTTGGGCGAGTTAAACAGAGCCAGAAGATGCTGATGAGCAACGGAAATGGGCCAGGGCCAGCAATCTCCTGCAGGCGACGTTCGAAAGGTCGTGCCTGAGGAGTGACGTTCGGCAAGTACGATGTGGATATGGGAGACAATCAAGGCGGCGAGCACGTGTTCACCGTGGAAGGCGAGCGCTTTCCGGCCGAGGATCCATACATCTGGCATCAGGCTCTAAAATACCGTGCGATCGTCAAGCGGATCAAGCATGAGAAGGGCAGACCGCGCGTCCTCTCGCTGATTCAGTATGACTCGGCGGACGGCTTCGACTGGCAGCCGGCCAAGTATTCAGAAATCTCTGAGCGTCAAGTGGAATGGGAGGACGGCGAGGTGGAGACCTTTGTGCATCTCGAACGGCCGCAGGTGCACCGCCAAAACGAGCAGCCGATCGCCCTACTGTGCGCCACTGACACCATCGATGAGCACCGAGTCCGGCACTCGTTCAATATTCAGATTCCGCTGATCGTGAGCGGGTAGTTGGTAAGACGGTTCATAGGACACGTTTCCGTGCGCGCCCCCTACGTGGTGAGACGGACCCGGAGATCCTTCCTATGCAGAAATGACACTATAAAGCGAGCGGGTAGGGCACGCCGTAGGCCTCGTAGAGCGCCTCTTCTGCTGCGCGGCACCAGCTATTTCCATGGCTATCCAAGGCGTCGGCCGCTGCGGACAGGGCTGCGCGATCGAGGCCCGAGGCTGCTGCTGCTGCTGCCCGAAACGACTCGGACGTTGCGTCGACAAAAGGCAGATTTGGCAGATCGTTAAACACGAAGAAGCTGCCAAAAGGCGAGCTGGCACCGACTTTCTCCATCATGTCGACGGCCCCGTTTAGACCGACAACGCCGGTAACCATCCAATCAAAGTCAATCGGAGCGATGGCCTGACGCGCGAGGTCCGCCGCTGCTGGCTCTGAGGTGTTGGTCATCGTCCACGGTACGTTGCTGCCGCAGATCTGGTGGCGCGTGGTGTAGTGGGTGTGGCGCGAGCGAATTTGGATGGTGCAGTCGCCGTCGACAAGGTTGACGGCGGCGTTGCGAGCGAGCTGTAGCTCGACGTCGGCATAGGCTGCCGCGGCACCATCGCCGGTGCCAGCAATAAAGACGTCGGTCCACGGCCCTTCGTCGGTAATCGCGCCGGCTGGCATGGCAGCCGCATAGGCTTCGGCGCGGCCGGCGTCAAAGCCAATCAGGCGAACACGGGGCGTGGTCGCCAGGCCGCGTTGCCGCGTGCGATCGTTCGGCGTCAGGTTGTGATGCATCGCTTGAACTTGGGACTGTGCTTCTGCGGCGAGATCGGCAAACGCCGGGGCTGCCGTCAGCGTCATTGGCAGGGCTAGCGCAGGGTCAGCCGCACCGGCATAGCTATTGATATTGCCTCCGGGGGCAATAGCAGTGACCGCCTGGTCGTAGACCTCGGCGGCGGCAAAGTTGGTCCAGATCACGTCGGGACGCCCGTGCTGCGTAAGCTGCTCGACGATGGAGTCGGATTGACGATCAATGAGTTGCACGACGACGCCTTTGGCTCGCAACCGGCGGATGAGTGCGAACTCCGCAAGATCGCGGAGTTTGCTGGCGCTGCCGGTGATCGATACGACCTGCGGCAATTCATCGTCCGGAACATTGGCGACAATGGTAAGGTTGACCATCGCCATGCGGGCTGTCCCGCCTAGATAGGCGACATTCGCCCGCGGCGGGACGCCATAGCGAAAGGAGCCGTCTCCGGCCTCGAAAAAGATGTGGGCGTTGGTCCCGTAATTACAGGCGAATGGTTCGGCATGCGCCAGCGTTGTCAAACTGGCGTGCGGGTGATCCGGCACGCTGCTGTACAAATTGCCAAAACCATTTTCGCGCACGCAGTCGGCTGCGCTGGCGGGGATCGCGTTGAAGGTCCGAAGCCCGCCGAGATAGCGATAGCTGTAGCCCATGGCAGCCAAGACGCCGTCTGCGGCTGGGTTCATCGTGTTTGGGTCGACTGGCTGGGCCGCGTGGCCGGGGGTGATGACCGTGAGATCGCCGGGCTTGAGGCCGCTAGCTGCGGGAGCCTGCAGAATCATGTGCAGGCACTCGTGGCCTAAGGCGATCTGTGCGGCGTCGCTGGGGACGCGGGCATGGGCGGTGAACTGCTTGATGGCTTTGGCATCGGAGGTGCAGCGGCAGTTGCCGAGACTGGCGGTGATGGTTGATCCGTCCGTGTAGGCCGCTTCGGGCAGCGAATCCTCAAGAAGCTCCAGAGTCTCAGGAGCAGTAATGAAGACGCCCGCGTGAGGGCTACGACTGGCCGCTAGGAGTTCGCTGGCACGTTCTGATCGAGTGGGCATGGGAAAATCCTTGATATCCATGAGTAGGTGACGGAACTGTACTGCCAGTCAGCGCATTTGTCCGACTGTGTGGACCCAGTTTGTCAGCGATAGGTGCGGCCTGCCCGCCCTAGCTGTGGTGTGTCATTAGTTGGCGAGTGAGAGTACACCAACGAAAAGCAAGGAAGTCACGGCAGCAAGACGGCTCGGGAAATCCGCGGACGTGCCCCGGCCGCTAAGGGCACGCGGAATGAAGGTTACATTTCGGCGGGAGCGCCGCATGGTTAGATGCCAGGCGCGCGGAGCTACGCGTCCCTGCAGCTACTTGTGCGAGCCGGAACGCCGCAGATGGCCATTCGCCGCCCCGGCCCGGAGGGTTGCGGCCCTTTTGCTCCCTGGCTGCGTTGCTGTGCTCGGGGCATACGATAGGGTGCGCCCGCTCGCTGCTGTGCCGCCAGCGCGGACCCTACATCCACCCGAGCCGCCACGTATTTTATGAGGGCGCCCTGAGGTAGCGTTTTTTGCCGATTGACACAGGCTGAGCCCGTTTAGTCGCCGGAGGGGTGCCCGGTAAGAATGGCAACCGATTCGAAATGGGCGGTACGTGGAAACATATCGAAGAGTCCCACTGAATCGATTGTGTAGATGCCATCTGCACAGAGGAGATTCAGGTCCCGGGCCAATCTGGCGGCGTCGCAGGCGACATAGGCGAGGGTGGCCACAGGAGAGGCGCGCAACGCGTCGATGGTGCCCGGTTGACAGCCCGCCCGCGGTGGATCGAGAATCGCAAAGGACGTCTGGAGCTCGGGAGTCGCGGTTAGGACGTCATCGAGGATGTCCTCGGTCTTACCGTGAATGAAGGTGCAGTGGTCGAGGGCAAAACGTGTGGCGCACGCTCGGGCTGCGCCGACTGCAGCACTATGGCTTTCGACACCACAGACATGACGGACCAGATCGGCCAGCGCGAGAGCGAATGCGCCGGACCCGCAGTAGAGATCAAGCAGGGTGGTCGGCTTGCGTTGGATGACCAACTCTTTAATGTGCACCAGAATGCGGTGAAACATTGTGGGGTTGACCTGCCAAAAGTTTTCGAGCGGCAGCATTAGCTCTCGGTCGAGTGCGCGCTCCTTCACCTTTCGTGGCTTGCGCGTCGGCCCGGTGGATAAGTAGACGCGCTTGGTGGCGTCCTCGCGGATTGTGACCCGCTTGTGTTTCTCCATGCGGGTACGTTCGTCGGGCTGCAGATAGGTGTTCGCCAAGCGAGCGTTGATGCCTTCCGAAGCGAGAGGGCAGGCACCGATGGGCAATACGGTACGCTTATCGCGGCCGACGTAGCCGAAGCCCGGGCCGCTCTCGGGATAGGGCTTACACTGCTGGAGCACGAGCTTGTTCCGGTAGCCAAGCGGCTGGGGCGACGGGACGATCGGCGCGATTGCGAATTCCGCAGATACATGGCCGATGCGCGCGATGAGCGCAGTGAGCTGTGCGGACTTCGCAGTGATTTCCGCCTCGTAGCTCAGGTGCTGGTAGTCGCAGCCGCCGCAGGTGCCGAAGTGCATGCAGCTGGGCTTGCGACGCTCTGGTGAGTTCTTGAGCAGATCCACAATTTCGCCGCGAGCAAATCGCTTCTTGCGCTGGGTGATGCGTACACGAACCTTTTCGCCAACAGCGGTAAAGGGTACAAAAACGCTCAGGCCGTCGGAGGTGCGTCCGACGCCGTCGCCGCCGAATGCAATGTCCGCAATGGTCAGCTCCAGTTCGTCGCCGACTGCTGTCTCGTTCTCTGGCATGTACCGGTCCTTGGGTGTGTGCTTGGTGCCGGGACGGGTAGCGTGGCGCGCCGGAATTGCGCTTCAGTTTTACGGGGAGACACGGCGTTGCTGCTGGAATTGAGTTCGCCCCCAGAAGAAAATCGATACCATTCGCTGGTGATAGGCGGTTGTGGGGTTGCCGCACGCAGGGCGCAGGGCATATTACTGCTTTCCACCCGACGAGACGATTTTGGGATTCTAATGAATAGAGCGATTCTCTCCGGCCTGCTGCTGATTTTGGTGGCAAATTCCGTTTTGGCTGGTGCCATGCAGAGCCCGTGGCATCCGATTACCCTCAGCACGCGAAGTGTGCCCATGAAACTTAGGATCATCGAGGTCACCTCGGATGGCATCGGCGAGGAAACTCTGGTAACGATCGCGTTTGAGTTTCGAGACGCGCGTGGTGCTCAGATGGCCATCGGCCTCGAAGTCTCCGGCAACAATGGTGCCGAGTTCATCAAAGTTCCCGTGGCGACCTTGAATGGTGACCTGATGGTCAGAGGGGGCAAGGAATGGACAGCTGGCGAGATTAGCTGGCTGGCTGGTGCCGACTGGCCAAATCAGCATGCCACGCAGTTGAAGTTGCGACTGGTGGCGGATGACCGCATGTACTTGGTCGTAGACGTGGCAGAAGGCCCGGATGCGCGGGCATACCCGGTTATTGCATACAACTCAGCCCCACCGGATCTGGGCGGAAATGATGAGTATCGCAAGACCAAAATCGTGCTGCGTCGTATGGCGAAGGGCCGTTTTATCATGGGCGACGACGATGCGGAGACGCAGCTTAAGGCACCTGCGCACAACGTGGTCTTGTCGAAAGATTACTACATGGGCGTCTATGAGGTCACGCAGCGGCAGTGGGAGCGTGTGATGGGCTCGACCCCGGCGAAGCACGCCGGTGAGATGCGCCCGGTGGACTCGGTGGACTGGAATTTGATTCGAGGCGGCACCTGGCCCAGCGGCCATCCGGCAGTCGTGAGTTTCATGGGGGTGCTTCGGGCCAAGGCCCGGATTCCCAACAGCAGTGCTTCGCTGCCGTTTGACCTGCCGACAGAAGCGCAGTGGGAGTATGCCTGCCGTGCTGGCACGAGCAAAGACTTTCACCTGCCGCGCCCACAAGGCACCGATTGTTCCGCGAAGGCCAACGATGCGGATCCGGCTTTAGAGCCACTCGGCTGGTACGTCGCAAACTGCATGGACCCTGAGAATCGCGGGCATCGCGTCGTAGGCCGTAAGATCGGGAACGCCTGGGGGCTCTATGACATGCATGGCAATGTTTACGAGTGGTGTCTGGATTGGTATGGAAATTATGAGACCAAAGCGGTGGACCCGGTTGGATCTACGATCCAGATGTACCGCGTGTTTCGTGGCGGCAGCTGGTTTGATCAGGCTCGCGACTGTGTGGCGTCAAGCCGCAAGAACAACACGCCAGATTTTCTCAGCCAGGATCTTGGATTTCGAGTCTCGCTTGTGCCTACCTGGTAAGTCATCCGGCAGCGCCGGTTTCTGTTCAACGATCGCAGATAAAGAGACCTCCATGGATTCCGTCCGGTTAGGCATTGTCGGCACTGGCAATATGGGCGGCAATCACGCGCGCCAGGTTCTCGAGGGCAAGGTCCCCGGTCTCACCCTTTCCGCATTGTGCGATATTAACCCGAAGCGGTTTGAGGCGTTTGTAGAGCATCAGCTGCCCACTTTTACCAGCGCTGAAGCGCTATTGACCTCCGGCACGGTAGACGCCGTCATGGTCGCCACACCTCATTACGCTCACACTACCATCGGCATTCAAGTATTGGAGGCCGGCCTGCATCTGCTGGTCGAGAAGCCGATCTGCGTGCATAAGGCAGACTGCGAGAAGTTGATCGCTGCGCATACCGATCCTGCCGTGGTATTTTCGGCAATGTTTAATCAGCGGACAGATCCCAGCTATCAGTGGCTGCGCGAGCGAATCGAGGGTGGCGAGCTTGGCCCGCTGCAGCGGATCAACTGGATCATGACTGGTTGGTTTCGCACTGAATCTTACTATCAATCGGGCGACTGGCGTGCTACCTGGCGGGGCGAGGGTGGTGGGGTGCTGGTAAACCAGTGCCCGCATCAGTTGGACCTGTGGCAGTGGCTGTTTGGGATGCCGAGCTCGGTGCGCGCCTTCTGTAAGCTTGGCCAATTTCACGACATTGAGGTAGAAGACAACGTCACGGCCTACATGGAATATGAGAATGGCTGTACCGGCGTGTTTATCACGACCACAGGCGAGGCCCCTGGCGCGAATCGCCTGGAAGTGGTGGGGGACCTTGGAACCGTCGTGATTGAGCACGGAAAAGTGACCTGGCGCAAATGTGAGACGTCGGTCAGCGAGCACTCTCGGACATCGAGTAAGGGGTTTGAAAAGCCTTCGACAGAGACCGTGCCGGTGATCATCGAGGGAACAGGGGAGCAGCACACCGGCATCATGAAAAATTTTGCGGCAGCGATCCTCCACGGGGAGCCGTTGCTGGCACCCGCAGTTGAAGGAAAGGCGTCTGTGGAGCTGGGGAATACGATGCTCTACTCAGCCGCGATCAACGACACTGTGCAACTTCCATTGGATGCCGCGAAATACGCGGAGTTACTTGAGTCCCGTATCGCGACTTCCAGATACGTGAAGAGCGCAGATCCAGCTGAAGTGGCAACCGACTTCAGCAATTCGTTCTAGCCGCCAGCGGATGGCGAAAGCGCATCACTTCCTTCTTAGCTGCCGGCTCCAACTGATGTCCTTTTTGGGGGGCAAGACCACTCGGCCAAAGCATTGACCTCTGGAGACAGTCGTGACACGGAAAATCGGTTGCCTTCATACGAAGTGCTGTGGTAATACTTACGATTTCTTTTGTTGAGGTCTTCTTCTCAGTGACCTTGCTACTCCCTGAACTCGTGCTGCTAGGGCGTTTTCCTGTTCTTGCCTCGCCTGCGGAACCATTGTCTAGGCTGAGCGGTTACTCAAGGGAAGCATCCACGTCCGCCCTTTCTGCCCGCATCAAGGTAAGACGCGCTTGCTTGTTGATCGGATTGATGAGTTCAGCTGTTGCCATAAACAGCAGGCCACGGCTGTTCGACTTCGCATCCTTCTTCTTCAAAAAATTGGTGCCTAGCTTTGCCACAAAGCTTGCGTACGCCTTGCCGTCGTTAGCGACAGCGGTTTCTGGCGGTTCGATCGGCAGGCTCTCCTTCGCCGCGGAAAGAAGAGCAAGGCATCGTCGTTGTCGTCATCCAGAACTAGCATAACTTCCAGGGGATTCGATCCTGTTTGGTCGGAGACATCAGAGCTGAGGCGCTGGCGAACGATCTGAAATGCCCCGTCAAGGGCCTTCTGGCATGAAGTAGATTTTTCGGTCCGAAGGCAGGGCATAGGCAGCAATGTTGCCAAGATGATTCGAGGCTGCATCACTGAGTGTGGCACTTGAGTTGGTTGGAAAAGTGAAACCGGCGCTACCAATGCGGCGAGTGGCTTTTCCGCAACTGGGCAGGAACGAGCAGACGAGCTA
>DMTJ01000577.1:1767-7184 GCA_003477185.1 Lentisphaeria bacterium | reverse complement strand
CGCTGGAGCCGGTGGCTCGGGCGTTGGAGCCGGTGGCTCAGGCGTAGGCGGCTGCGGGCTGGGCGTAGCAGCGCCTTGATCGGCAATCAGGCTGACGGTCATGTACTCTTCGTCTGGCTCCTGGTCACAGGACTTTGGGACCACAATGACAAGGAACAACAACAGGAGAGCGCCCGCGTGACCGGCGGCGACCCGCCACGCCAGGGACCAGAGCGAGCGCTTGGTTCCGCTCGTACTCATGATTCTGGCAACGTCACCAGGGATACCTCGGTGATGCCCGTGGAGCGAATCAAACGCATCACGGCCATGACATCGCCGTACTGGCGCACTGAGTCCGCCCGCAAGTAGATCACGGCTGCTGGTGTCGTTTCAGCGAGTTGGGTCAGTTGCGCCTGGAGCGCGGCCAGCGACAGCATCTCGCCATTCCAGCGATACTCGCCAGCGGCGGTGATACTGATTACCGTGTGGCTCTCGGTAATCCTAGGGTTGTTCAAAGCCGGTGCCTTGACATCCATGGCATTTTCAAGCACAGGTGCGGTAATCATGAAGACAATCAGCAAAATGAAGGTCAAGTCCACCAGTGGTGTGATGTCTGGCCTCGACATTGTCTCGGTCCGCTTTCTCGGGCGCTTGCGAGGCATGCTAATTATCCAGCTGGCTGGCGACGCGCACCCGGCTGAGAAACTCTGCGGAGTATCCCTCCATCTCCACGGAAATGTGGCGGATCTTGTTGCTCAGATAGTTGTAGGACCACACGGAGGGGATCGCGACTAACAGGGCAACCACGGTGGTAAGCAAGGCACCACTCACCCCAGGCGCGAGTGAATTGATGTCCGGTTGGCCCTTCGCGGCCATGCCACAAAATGCCATCATCACGCCCCAAACGGTCCCCAGCAGGCCAAGAAACGGGCTTACGCTGACCACGGTTCCGATCGTGCTGAGATGTCGCTCCATCTCCAGAATCTCGAGATCCAGCTGCTTCTCCATGGCGGAATCGATGCGGTCGATGTCCGCGGTGGACATTCCTTCTGGAATCCCAGTGCGACGAATCTGGGCGGCAAGGTCAGTCGGCGGCAGTTGGTGAAGTTCTGCAATGGCAGTCAGCCCGGCGTTGGTCACGGCTACCAGTGGACCATGATGGTTCTTCAACTGCGAAAACACGTCGCCAGGGCCCGAGACCATCTCATAGAACTCCAAAAACGAGGTCACCTGCATCTTGAGGCCTTTCAGGTAGAGGAAACGATCGACAAAGAGCGTCCAGCTCAGTGTCGACAGCACGGCCAGGATCAGGACGATAAAACGGCCGACCGTATCGCTCTGCTCAAATGCGTAAAATGGAGTGACGGTGGCGAGAAAAAACATAGCGCATTCAGACGGATAGGATTTGGCGAAGACAGACGGAAAGAGGATAATGGCCACCCCGCTACGAATTCCGCAATGCGCAATCCGCAATTTTGTCAGCCAGGGGCAAAAATCATTCTGCTATTAAAGCCTGATCAGACAAACCTACTACTCACCAATCCAGGTGCAACTACAGGAGGCAAAGCTACTTCTTGTGCGCGGGGGTGAGTGCTTTCGAGTCAGGAAACAGCTCATGCCCGCGGCGAGCGACCTCTGTGGCTGCCTCAGTGCGACCGAGCTTGGTGAGGACTAGATGATAGTCCAAGAACACCTGGGCTGATTTTGGTTCCCCCGAAACGGCAACTTCGTAGGATTGAGCTGCTTCCTCATACTGTCCTTTCATCGTGTGCATTACACCGATGTTGTGATTCACCTCTGAGTTCGTCGGATCAATCTCGAAGGCGGTCTCGAAGAACGCGGAGGCCTGAGCCATGTCGCCGCGCCGGCCGTAGATGATCCCGACATTCATATAGGCCAGTGCATTCCGCTGCGCCAGCGGCACCTTGCGGGCGTCCAGATCATCCAGATAAACCTGGAAATGCGGGAGCGCTACCTCGGGTTGGTTGCGCTCATTGAGCAGGATGTCGCCAAGGCTGTGATGGGCACGCGCATATTGCTGGTAGGTCTTGATGGCCTCGCGGAACTGGTGCTCGGCTTCATCGACTTGATCGACCTTACGCAGGGCCTGGCCGTAGCTGTTGCGAGCCAGGTAGTTGTGCGGTGACTTGGCCACGCTGTCAGCCCAGAGCGCCACGCTCGAGCGCCAGACTGCCGCGCGCTGGTGCGTGAGCACAGCACACACGACCGCGAGCACAGCGAAGCCGCCGACCAGGCCGTTGCCCAGACTCCTCTTCCGCTCAAATGCGAACTCCGCAGCCAGTGCTAGAAACAGAAAGGCACCGACACCAGTGAGGTAGAGGTAGCGATCTGCCACGATGGTGGAGATGGGCACAATCTGCGCAACCGGCCCCCAGGTCACGACCACCCAGCCAAAACACAGAAAGCCGAGACGCTCACCGCGCAGCAAGCTCCAGACTGCGCCCGCGCTCAGGCCAACAATCGCGAACAGGACCAGAAGCACCGTACCGGTCGGGCCATGAACGATCTCATTGGGGTAGCGGCAGTTCAGGCCCACAGGGGCGACCAGGTTCTTGGTATAGCCTCCAATCCCATTCACAGTCGAATAGAAGGTGGTGGTGCGGTTCTCATAGTGCGGTTTTGCGATCTCCGCAACCTCGTCGGACTTGCGCACATTCATCAGCAAGGGCAAAATCACGACTGCAATCACCGCAAAGCCGAGGTAGATCGGGAGCCGGCGCGCCAGCTTGGCCAGATTGGAAACCCCGTCCACATACAGGTCCGTGAGCACGATCAACGGTGGAATCGTCACCCCGAACGGGCTGGACAGAATGGCAATCCAAGCCGCGCCCCAGCTTCCAGCATACGCGGACTTAGATCCTAGCTGAGCCTTTTGATACAGGTAGAGACTCAGAAACAGAAAGGCGGCGAGCAGCCCGTATTTCCGGGATGAGATCCAGGCGACGGCTTCGACATTCACAGGATGCAACAGAAAGAGCATGGCGACCACCAGCGCCGCACAGCGATTGCCATGATGCGGGCCACGACGACGCTCCAGCAGCGCACAGATAAACAGGTAGAGAGCGACGGTCGCCGCGACATGCAACAGTAGATTGATCAGGTGATAGCCAAACGGGCGCTCTCCGTGCACGGCGTAGTTTAGCGCATAGCTGAGGACGCGCAGCGGCTGGTAGGTCTGCCCGCCCTTGGGCACGAAGATATCGACGACGTTTGCCGGACTGAGTGACAGAACGGACTCGTTCTCGAGGACTAGCTTGTTGTCATCCCAGTTCGTGAACTCGCCGAAGAGCGCCGGCCAATACAGAGCAAAAGTGAGAATGAAGGCCAAGCCTGTCACCAAGAGCCAATCTAGCTTCTGGAGTTTTTCCCAAGCAGGGAACCAAGCGAATGCGGGCTTGCCGGCGGCTGCGGCTCGTTTTCGTGCCATCGCGGCGGGGCCGAGTCAGTTGGCTTTGTTACGCAACGAGTTTGCCTGGCTCAGGTAGCCGTTGTAACGGGAGCGGGCAGAGCCGATATGAGAAAGCATCTTCTTGGCTTGCGCCTGTTCGCGGTCCGCATCGCTGTGGTCCCTGCGGGCTTCCATCCGATCGCGCTCGGCAAAGCCCTGATCGCGCTTGGCCGCGGCCTGCTCCGAGCTGTGACGGTGGATCATCTGCTCGGCCTTGACCAGCAACAGGTTCTGCCGCGTGATGGTGGTATTCGCATTCTTGATTCTGGTACGAAGCACAGCCATGCGGGACGTGGTCACGTTATCGGTATTCCGTGTGGCAATCAGCTTGTTCAGTTCGATGGTCGCGAGGTAGATGTCATACTGGGCATCTTTCTTGCTGAGTTCAGCTTTTCGCAGGTCATTCGCTGCCTGGGCTAGGTCTACCTTGGCCCGCCTCCTGTCTGCCAGCTCGTGTACCACATCGTCGTTGGCAGACTTTATGTCTCCGTAGGCATGGTTGCGGGCATTCTTAGACCGGGACTGCAGGTGCCGTGCGTCGGTTTCGTAGCGTTTAATCAGACCAAGTGCTTCTTTGGCCTTTTGAACCGCCCGGTACGCCTTGGTGCGGGCCTGGCTGTTATCGCCCTTTTTCATCAACGCCTTGGCCTGCAAAATCAGCTTGCGGCTTTCGTTTCCGGCGGCGTCCGCCTTCTGCAATAAATCTGCAGATGCCGTCCACGTACAAAGCACGAGCAGAGCAAATAGAAATGAAATTTTGGTGATGCGCATGAAAACTAGCTCAGCGAGTGCGTGCAGTTATGAATCATGAATATACTCGTATTCGGCGAGCTACCTAGTCCTCTTCTGTGTAAAACGATCAAGAAACTGGGTGAGCGGCGAACCACTGCACCGTCCTACGGAGTCCTTCTTCGTTTGAAATCGTCGGCTGATAGCCAAAATCACGCCCGGCGGCTTCGTGGCTAAAGTAGTGCGATGTGGCGAATTGAGCGGCCGTAAAGCGCGTCAACAGAGGCTCTCCGGATAGCGGCAGCAGGCGGTAAAGGCACTCAAATCCCGTGGCAATGGCCCGTGCGGCCGGATACGAGATCACTCGGCTCGGCCCCGGTTCCCCGAGCCGTTCCAGCAGGCTCCGGACCCAGCCCCAGAGATTGACGGGTGCCTCATCGCCAATGAAGTAGGGATTTCCGGCTACCACGGAGCCGGGCGCAAGGGCATCGGCCGCCTGAAGGTGGGCGAGGGCTGCATTGTCCAATTAGCTGACGTCGACCAGATTAGTGCCAGCCCCGACCTGCGAGAGCTTACCCGCTCTGGCACGCTGCACGAGCATCGGCACGATATGGGTGTCGCGCGGCCCCCAGATCAAATGTGGCCGCAAGGCACAGGTTGCGAAGTTCGCAGCATTGGCCGCGAGCGCCTCCTGCTCGGCCACCGCCTTCGACTCGGGATAGACGGCGCTGAACTTCCTTGGGTACGGCTGTGATTCATCCACCCCGCAGAGATCCTTCATGTCGTACACCACGCTCGGTGAGCTGGTGTAGACAAAGCGCTGCACGCCCGCGTTTTGGGCAGCACTCAGCAAGTTCCGAGTGCCATCCACGTTGATCCCGAAGATCTGTTCGCGGTCCCCCCACATCGCGGCCATGGCGGCCACGTGAAAGACGACATCGACTCCGGCCACGGCTTTGGCGACGTCTTGCGGAGTTCGCAAGTCCCCCTGGTGGCACTCGCAGCCTAGCTCTACCAGCGCTGGATAGCTGCCGCGGGCGAGGACGCGTACATCATCGCCGCGTTCGCGCAGGAGCTCGACAATCCGTCGCCCGAGAAAGCCGCCGCCGCCGGTCACAAGCGCGATCATGCGTCGATGGCCTCAGACAGGTTCTGCTCTGCCCAGGGCCGGAGCTGCTCGCGAAAAATTTTGGCGTTATGGCGGATATCGACGGGCAGCGCCCGGCGAAACAGAATCGTG
>DMTJ01000577.1:0-1725 GCA_003477185.1 Lentisphaeria bacterium | reverse complement strand
CGTGACACAGGATTCGCAGCGGCGGCAGCCAACAGCTCGCCTGCCAGCTTCTCGCGCGCAGCAGCGCTCTCTGGATAGTGACCGGCCTCCGGCTCGACCACAAACAGCGGGCGCTGGTTGGGCCGATCACCAAGGCCAATGAGGGCAGAGCGATAGATGTATGGATGCTGGTTAATGATCGCTTCACAGCAAACTGTGAGGAGCACCCCATCCGAGGTCTCGACGCGGTGGGCTTTGCGGCCACAGAACCAGAGACGCTGCTGGTCATCCACATAGCCAAGGTCACCGATACGGTGATAGAAGGGGCCATCCGTATCATCGGACTCATAGACCTTATGTGCGGCGGTCTGCTCCGGAAGTCGGTAGTAGGATCGACTGACATTTGGCCCCTGCACGAGGATCTCGCCAACCTCGCCAGTGGGCATGTCTTCCAGTTCCGCAATGCGCGGCACAGCGTGGTCGCGAATCTTCACGATCCGCACACTGACGCCGGGGACGGTCGGCCCCACGCAATAGCCTTTTCCGGCCGCGGTGAGCTGGGCGGTTTCCCCTAGCACTTTACTGCCCTGGAAGTTGCTGACCGGTAAGCATTCAGTGGCCCCGTACGGCGTGTGCACGTCAGCATCCGCCATCAGAATTCCGCCCAACATGCGGTTGTGCAGCGACGGCGGGATGGGGGCTCCAGCCATCACGACGGTCCGCAGCGATGGCAGCGAGAAGCCCTTCTCCTCACAATAACGACTGACGGTGTTCCACAGCGCCGGGGAGCCGAAGGAAAAGGTGGCTCCGTGGTCCCGGACGACTTCGAGCACACGCTCGGGATTGATCGCAGCGGGTCGCGTTGGATCCATTTCTGGCAGCACAACGGTAAGGCCCATGCTGATACTGAAGAGTGCGAACAGCGCAAACCCCGGCATGTCTACGTCGTCCGGGGTGAGCTCGAAGGCGTCGCGCAGTGTGGCGGTTTGACAGCGAAACATGCCATGGGTGTAGACCACGCCTTTTGGTGGGCCAGTGCTGCCGGTGGTAAAGATAACCGCAGCAGGGTCATCTTCCGCAGCGGGGCAAGGTTCAATGGCTTCGGCACCGTGGGCTGTGAGATCCTTGAGATCCGGGCCGCCCCAGCAATAGCGCTTGCCGATGGTGATCGATACCTTCACCGAGCGGAACGCTTTACGAAAGATTAGTCGCGCGAGCTGTGCCTGAGGGATGCCGATGAAGCCTTCTGGCTGGGTATGCTTGATGCAACGAATGAGGTTCTTCCGCCCCATGCCTGGGTCGATCAGCACGACCACTGCGCCAATTTTGAACAGGGCAAAGCACAACGGCAGAAAATCGAGCCCAGGCCGCACCATCAGCACGACGCGCATTCCCCGTTCAATCCCGGCCGCCTGCAGGCCATGCACAAAGGTGTCCCGCTGCGCGCCCAGCTGGGCAAACGTCAGATGTGCATAGGACGTGCGGCCCGCAGCGTCTGCACCTGTTCGCACCACAACCGCACGCTTGCCCGCAAGCTCCTGGCCGACAACCTCAAGCAGCCAGGCAAAATTGCTCGTGCCCGCGGCGGTCAGGGCGATTCCGCTGTGACGTGAATGCTGATGCCGCCTCGGGCATTAAAGGTACCTTCGACGATGGCCTTGCGTGGGTTGCAAGCGGCGATCAGGTCATCGAGGATGTGATTGACCGAATCCTCGTGGAAGGTATTGAAATTACGAAAGCTGAAGA
>DMTJ01000010.1:400-2630 GCA_003477185.1 Lentisphaeria bacterium | reverse complement strand
GGCCGGATGCGGAGGGGTATTGGATGGAAGGTGAGGTGGCGCTTGGGCATCGACGCCTCTCCATTCTGGATCTTTCCGACGCAGGTGCGCAGCCCATGCGATCAGAAAGTGGGCGCCACGTCATCGTCTTAAATGGCGAGATCTACAACCACCTCGATATGCGTCTTGACCTCGCATTAGACGGGGCCGCACCTGATTGGCGAGGGCATTCCGATACTGAGACCCTCCTTGCGGGAATTGTGCATTGGGGGCTCGACGAGACGCTTAAGCGCGCGAAAGGCATGTTTGCGCTCGCACTCTGGGACCGTTCAGAAAAGCGGTTCTCTCTGGCCCGCGACCGGATGGGAGAAAAGCCACTCTACTGGGGGTGGGCTGGGCCGGCGCTGGTCTTCGGCTCAGAACTCAAGGCACTGCGGGCGCACCCCGATTTTCCAAGTGATATCTGCCGTGCGGCTTTGGCACAATATCTGCGGTTCAGTTGCGTGCCCGCACCGCGCAGCATCCATCCCGGTATCTACAAGCTGGAACCTGGCACTATCCTCACCGTCGTAAGTGTACCGCCAGCCGCACCTCCCAAGGAACCAATCCGCCCAAGCGAGCATCATGGCAGTCTCAGCATCCGTCGCTATTGGGACTTGAACGCCGAGATTGAGGTCGGTGCGCGCAACCAAATTCAGGACGAACGCGAGGCTGTTTCGACGCTCGGCCAAGTCTTAGGAAAGGCTGTCCAACGGCAAATGTTGTCGAATGTGCCTCTTGGTGCATTCTTATCCGGTGGTGTGGACAGCTCTGCTATCGTCGCGCTGATGCAAGCCGAAAGCGAAAGACCAGTGCAGACCTTTACCATAGGCTTTGATGAGGCTCCTTTTGACGAGTCACCCCATGCTGCGGCCGTTGCTCGTCACTTGGGTACCGATCATTCCAAGCTTCAAGTGACGAATAAGGAGGCCAGTGAAATAATTCCCGACCTGCCGCTGCTTTATGATGAACCGTTTGCGGATTCTTCGCAGATTCCAACGTATCTTGTCTGCCTTGCGGCACGGCAACATGTGACCGTGGCGTTGTCTGGCGACGGTGGGGACGAACTATTCGGTGGCTATAACCGTTACATTCTTGGGCCAAGTCTCTGGCATCGTATCTCGAAGTTCCCCCCACCGATGAGGCTGTTCGCAGGCCGGGCTGCGGTAGCACTGCCGGAACGGTTCTGGGACAAGCTCGGGGCAGTCTATAATAAGTTCAGAGCTGGAGCTGAAGGGATTGATGGTCTGGGCGCAAAGGTACATCGTGTAGGTGAGAGGCTCAGCATTGTAGATGGACTTGATGCACTACATCTAAGCATGACGAGTATATGGACAAAGCCTGAGGCTCTACTAACAGGCGCTGTTGTAGAGCCCAGTTCCCAATTGCAAGATCCGCTACCGAAACTAGGTCTAGATGACCCTGCTATGCGGATGATGGTGCAGGACTTGCGCAGTTATTTGCCGGATGACATTTTGTGCAAGGTTGACCGCGCAGCGATGGGTGTCAGCCTCGAGACACGGACGCCTTTTCTCGACCCTGACGTGATTGCGCTGTCCACACGCCTACCTATGTCCATGAAAATCCGCGATGGTCAAGGCAAGTGGGCTTTACGGCAGGTCTTGTACCAGCATGTCCCCCGTGAGATGATCGAAAGACCCAAGGCGGGGTTTTCTATTCCGATTGGCATATGGCTGCGTGGTCCGCTGCGTGATTGGGCAGAAGAACTGCTTTCGCACGAACGCCTGGCCAAGGATGGGTTCTTCGACCCAGAGATCATCCGCAAGACATGGGCTGAGCATCTCTCGGGTCGCCGAGATTGGTCTGCGCGGCTCTGGACGATATTAATGTTTCAGGCATGGAAGGCTGCACAAAAATGAGCAACATTGATCCGAAAACGGTGTCTTCGTTTGGTGACGAATGGGCACGTTTCGACCAGGAGGCACTTGGTGATGCCGAACACGCCTTTTTGTTTGATACCTATTTTCATATCTTCCCTTGGGACTCTTTGCCCGAAGAAGCTGAGGGATTTGACATGGGCTGTGGGTCGGGACGCTGGGCAATGATGGTCGCACCAAGAGTTGCCAAACTGGCTTGTATCGACCCTTCGCCTGAAGCGCTTTCTGTAGCTAGGACAAAGCTGGCCCATTTCCCCAACACGGTCTTTGTGAATGCCGGAGTGTCTGAACAGCCTATGCCGCCAGACAGTCAA
>DMTJ01000010.1:0-352 GCA_003477185.1 Lentisphaeria bacterium | reverse complement strand
AAAACCCGGAGCGCCGTTTCTATTGTATCTCTATTACCGCTTCGATAACCGGCCTTTCTGGTATGCCTTGGTCTGGCGTGCTTCAGACATCTTGAGGCGGGGGATATCCCGTATGCCCGCTCGAATGAAATCAATTGTCACAGACATAATTGCTGCGGTGGTTTACCTTCCGTTGGCACGTCTAGCTTTGCTGAGCGAAAGATTGGGATTGAATGTGGATAGCTGGTTGTTGTCTAGCTACCGCAATACCAGCTTCTATACTATGAGAACTGATTCCCGTGACCGGTTCGGAACACCATTAGAGCAACGCTTCACCCGTTCCGAGATAATGGCGATGATGCAAGCAGCCGGG
>DMTJ01000076.1 GCA_003477185.1 Lentisphaeria bacterium | reverse complement strand
CGGTAAGCATTGGTCTCGGTGCCTGGCAGGGCCAGCGTGGTGCGCAGCGCGCGGGCCTCGCCGAGCCGCTCACGCCAGAAGCTATGGTCGATCGCACGCTGCTGCCAAGAGAGCACGCGCACGGCGATCGATGCACGGTTGTAATGGCCGATGGCGACAAATTCGCCCCGCGACGTGTGCACATCCACCACTTCTCCGTCCAGTAGCTCCGCCTCTACGCGAGTTAAGGCCCCAGAAAAAATCCAGGGATGGCGACGGCCAAGCGTGCGTTCTTTGCCTTTTGCGAGGGTAACGACAGGTCGGGACATGGGGATACAGAGCAGGGGTGAGCATAAGAAAACGAATCAGTGGGATAATTTTCTCCCTAAAAAGGGAGCTGGACTACTCCACGACGGAGTGTTTGCCGATCTCCATGAAACACACAGTTTGACAAACCGGGCAGGTTTCGACGTCGCTGGTGCAGGAGCTCTTCTTGGCGCGCACGCCGTTCAACCACTCTTGGATGGCTGGGCCACCGCCAGTGACCGATTCCATGAATGCTCGAAGACGCATGCTTGTTTGGATGCTGATCAAATGCTCGATCTTACAAGCATCGACTTCCGCCTGTTCGTCATCAACACCAAGTACTTCCGCCAAAAAGGAATGGACCAACTCCGCGTTGTGCTCCACGACTTCGGCCAGCCGGCGGCCCTCTTCGGATAAGCCAAGAAACTTATTGTCATCTTCGGTGATTAATCCGCGCTTTTTGAGCGGACGGAGGCTCACTGAGCAGCTTCCGCGCGTGACGCCGAGCCGTTTCGCTACATCGGTCACCCGGGCATAGCCATGCTCGACTAGTAACTCGTGCACAGCCGTGAGATAATGAGCGTTGCTGTGCGTAAGTGTATTGGCTTCAAATTCTTTCCAAACATCGTGTTCCATACGATTCACCGCCGTGTCACTCAGGGGGAACTGCTACAGTGCGCCTTCAAGTGGAACTTGCAATGGCTCTAACATTCGATATAATCACCCACTTTTGTTGCCCGACCGAAGCCGGTAAGGTCGCGGACGCGGCGCGCGAAACAGAGAGACTGATTTAGATGCCAACTTACGACTACAAATGCAAAGAATGCGATCACCAGTTCGAGACGGTGCAGAGCATGCTCGCGGAGCCGCTCGCCGACTGTCCGGAGTGTGGAGGTGCGCTCAAACGCCTGATCGGGACCGGAGCTGGAATTATCTTCAAGGGCAGCGGCTTTTATGCCACAGACTATCGCTCGGACTCCTATAAATCGGACGCGAAAAAGGAGACGGGGAGCGCGAGCGCGAAGAGCGAGCCTGCCGCGGAAAGCAAAAAACCGAAAGCAAGCACATCTGGAAGCGACTCCGCGTCAACCTGACCCGACCTCCGCCCCCAGCGCCAGGTTCGGGAACCCACGACTCAGCAAGGCTTTACCATGATTCAATGTCCCAAATGCAAATCTGAAAACCAGATCGGTGCGATCTTCTGTCGCACCTGTAGCGAGAAGCTGGATCTTGATAATCTCGAACCAGCAGACCTGATCGCCAAAAACACGGCAGGCGGGAACGCTATTTATTTTTTGATGCGGCTCTGCTCCCTTATCCTTCTGGTTGTCGGTGGTGGCGTGATCGTGCTTATGGTGCTTAAGCCGCCGTTTACGGAATACCCTGCATTGTCTGAGAAAGAGCAGGTAGGGATTCTGAACAAGTATAAACGTATGGGCAAGCGTAAGCCGGTGGCACTGACCGAACCTCAAGCCACATTCATCATCTCGGACGTCCTCCTGGAATTAGACGAAGCATCCAAGCTCAAGCAGAAGGAGATTTGGTTGATCGAAGGGGCGGTCCCGAACTTTCTTGCGGATGGGGTGATCGTGGAGTTCCCCGTTGATGGCGTCGCGCGTGTCCATTTGAAGTCCATCGCTTTCGAAAAGCTCGACCTCTACACGTCGGTGCAGGGGCGGCTCGGAACGGGGAGCAATGGGGTCGACTTTGATATTACCAAGGTTTGGCTCGGGAGGTTGCCAATTCCTCACTGGCTGCCATTTGTGCGTGAGTTCGCCATGGCTCGGTTCGAGTCGGTCCAAAGCGGCAAACCGCAGGTGCAAAGTACCAAGAAGTCGATCCGGACCGCGCGTGTCACGGCTGGTAGCGTGGCGGTTACTCGTTGAGGGATCTTGGTCTCGCTTTCCTCTTGCTCTGTCTCGGCGCCTGCGCAGTCTTTGCCCGAGGAGAAGACTGGCACAAGGATGCCGACGCCGCAATCCGTGAAGGTGTCTCCTATCTGGCGACTACCGTCAACGCGGACGGAAGCTGGGGTAAGAAGAAACAGCCGGCAATCTCAGCGCTCGCAGCGTTGGCCATGACCGGTGTCGCAAGCGCGGACACCGCGACCAGTCAGGCTGCCGTCGAGGCTGCCATGACGTTTGTGACCGGCTTTGCCCGGGAAGACGGCTCTGTCCAATCTCCCGTGCGTATCCTCAAGGTGATTAAGATGTCCGGCTATCCGGTCTACACCACCTCCATTGCCTTGCTGGCGATGGACGCGGATGACCCAGAGGGGTATCGCGAGACGATGAAAGCCGCGCGCACCTATCTCAAAAGCATGCAGATCAGCGAGGCCGGAACGATGGCAGGCGGCTTCGGCTACGACCGGGGCAAGCGCGCTGATTTGTCGAATACGAACTGGGCAACTGAAGCGTTACACAAGACCGCGTATCTCGATGCCGAGCCATTTGGCGACACACCCGGCGCCGCGTCCAAGGAGACTGCCGAGATATGGAGCACACTCACGGAGTTTCTTGGCCAAGTCCAATCGATGCCCACTGCAGATAATCCAGAGGCGGACGGTGGACTGGCCTACAGCCCGAGCGCCAAGCTCGTGAGCACCGGCGCCATGACCTACGCCGGCCTCAAGGCCATGGTTTACGCCAAGCTCGATCGCAACGACCCCCGCGTCAGGGGCGCCATGCGCTACATTCAGCACCACTACACTGTTCTTGAAGAACCTGCCAAAGGAGACGCTGGCCTCTTTTATTATTACCTCACCATGGCCAAGGCCCTCAATGCCTATGGCTCAGACACCATTCAGACCCCGCAGGGAG
>DMTJ01000470.1 GCA_003477185.1 Lentisphaeria bacterium | reverse complement strand
AACCACCACCCTCTCCGGCACCAATACCTATTCGGGCGACACAGCCATTGGCGCTGGCACGCTTGAAATTGGGGGCACCGGCACACTGCAAAGCGGGTCCTACGCTGGCGCCATTGCCAACACCGGGACTCTTCACTACAACAGCAGCACAGACCAGGAACTGAGCGGCCTCATCAGTGGCTCCGGCGCGTTGCTCAAGGAAAGTGCCAGCACGCTCACCCTGTCCGGTAACAACAACTATAGTGGGACGACATCGGTGGACGACGGTACGCTGTTGGTCAACGGTACCAGCAGTGGAGGCGGATCCGTCAATGTTGCCAGCGGTGCGACCCTGGGTGGCACTGGCACGATTGGCGGCACAGTGACCGTGGCGTCCGGGGGCATATTTTCCCCAGGCACGCCCTGACGCTACTGATCGGCCATGAAGGGAGAGATCAGTACAAGTTTACCAAGGTGTACTGGCGCTGGGACTTTCGTCGACCGGACACGCAATGACATTGGCTGCTCTGGCCGGACTGCATGGCCAGCTAGCCTTCGGCGCGATCCGGCCAAGACCATGTATAAGTTGAATGCGAAAGGCCCGCCTGCTTCGGTTCCAAGCCCCAAATCGAGGTACGGAGAAACACGCCTTTAGGGCCCCATTGATTGTGCTGATCTTGCCCAATCCATCCCGGCTTATGCCTTACAATCCCCGACGAAACCAGTTACGGTCAATTGGGGGCCAGATGTCGACGTTCAAATTCACCCGAGAAGAGAAGATTGAGATGGATGAGTCAGGAGACAAGAATGGAGAATAACCGGCCGTCCAACAAGAGCCTTTGGATGGCGATTGGCTCAGTATTGATTCTGGTAGTTGCCGCTCTCACACTGCTTACGGTGGGGTCACACGACGCGTCAAGCAGCACCTCCGGCACCACAGGCGCTGCTTCCGCAGGCGCCATTCAGTACACCCTCACGCCATTGCGAGTCGCTCGCGGTCCCGAAGGCCAGATTACCGTGGAAGCAGAAGTGGTACGGCAAGGCTCCTGGAATTGGCGCAAGGTATCCGTGGAAAGCCTCTCTGTGACCGGACAACCAGATGCGATCGCAACGCTCATCTCAGAGCTGCCCACCGACCCAATTCCCGAGCGCTTTGGCGCGACCTTCCTCTGCGAGATGCTCGACGGGAATCAGAAAGGATCGCATCTTACGTTTAGTCTGAAGGTCAATGCAGCCAAGCACTTTGGTCTGAGCAATGCAGGCGGCCAGCGAACCCACACGATTGCTCTGGTGGCTACC
This sequence comes from Lentisphaeria bacterium, assembly GCA_003477185.1. Classification (GTDB taxonomy): domain Bacteria; phylum Verrucomicrobiota; class Lentisphaeria; order JABSQK01; family UBA12247; genus UBA12247. The sequence goes on along the minus strand of DMTJ01000470.1, from coordinate 1,575 downwards.
GAGGCTACGGAAGGATTGGAACCACTGATGGACACTGATAAACACTGATCGTTTCATGTTTTCCGTAAACACGACTAACGTCTTCTCTGCTCTGAATCTCTCCCAGTGAGAACAGGTCAATCGGTCAAAGCATCAGTGGTTCAACTACTCCGCAGGATTTGGGGGAGAGTAGAGTAGTTTTCTAGCTGCAATCATTCTTGTTGTCTTGATCTGCCAGACAGGCTCTTGCGCAGGATCAATCCCCCAACGGATCAGCTTGGGCAGCAGGCTCTGGTCATAGACTATGTACAGTTCTTCTCACGTGGCCCCTGCCGGTTCGGACCCAAACCGAAACTGCGCGCCGGGCCAGTTCATCAGAACGCACAGCGCCTCAACCGGGACGCAGCGTCCCGCGCAGTGAAAATCTCCCTTTGCTGCCAAAATAAAGGAGAAGTCCACCACCGAGAAGGTGGCGTCCATCCAGGCAGTCTTGCGGGGCAGATAGCAGATGCTGGTTGCCTGGAGAGCCGCAGGCAGCAGGCGTGGAATCAGTGATTATTTCATCCACCTCTTTGATTAAAAGCTCCATTCCTGCAGATTTGCAATGAAGACGCCACGCTTATATCGTCTATGGCACCAGCCTAGGAATGCCTGCCCAGCCCAGTTGAGAAAGTTTCCGGCCCTGGCCAAAACCGTCAAACGGAGTCGACCGCCATTACAGCGTCTGCCAGAATCACGTCCCAACCAGCAGCTTCGACAGAAGCGAGCGGCCTGCCGAATATTCGCAGAATGAGCCAGAGGCGCGTCTTGAACTGCGGCAGCAGCGACTGGTTTTCCGAACAGTCGCAGGCTGTTCGGCGTGCACCATTTACACTGATCGAGCTTCTTGTGGTCATTACCATTATTGTGATTCTCGCGGCGCTGCTGCTCCCGGCACTGAGTCAGGCCCGGGAGAAAGGTCGTAAGGCCGCCTGTCTGAATAACCTCAAGCAGATTGGCCTGGTGGCGGAGATGTACCTTCAAGACAGCGAGTCGCATTATCCGGTGGCTCTCGGGAGCAGTGGGATCAGTTGGGACGACCTTCTCAGCGCCTATGACGGACGCAGCCTGACCTTGGCGCAGATGACCACCGGCTCGTTGCTAAATGGACGCTGGGGCGCTCGGGAGGGGGACCTGCCCGGCGGATTCAATCATGGCGCGCTGTACCGCTGCCCTTCGGATAGCCAACCGCCAAACGGCAACCACATCCGCATCACCTACTATCCCACGCAGACCCCCGGCGGTGGCCGGCCCGGCCTGGGCATCTACGGGTTCATCGCCCCCAATGCTGCCAACACTTTCTCGCGCAAGGAGTCCGAGATCAGCCAGCCTTCCGGGACCATCACCTTCACGGAGATGAGCGGCGATCCGGCGGTGATCTGGTGGGCGCGTCTCGGATGCTCTTGGGAATGGCAGGGGCTGGAGGCCTATACACTGCTAAACCGCGTGACGCCTCATCATCTGGGCGGGAAGCCCTACAATTTTCTCATGGCCGACGGGCACGTCGAGCCCATGAGCGTGATGGAGTCGCTGACACGAGACGACGGCACCACCGCG
>DMTJ01000467.1 GCA_003477185.1 Lentisphaeria bacterium | reverse complement strand
ACTCAGCGCAGCTGTCCAGGCACACGGGATCCTGGTAGGTCTGCGCTACGGCTCGCACGTAGCGATCCTCAACCCGAAAGATGACATAGAGAGCCGTTTCATCCCAGGCGAGTTTGGCCAATACCTTTGGCCGGTGGCTGGGCTCCGCGCCCATGTGGTTGTTGATCAGCAGTGGCTGGATTGCTTGCCACGCTGGCTTATCCCAGTCGGCATCAATTGCGATGGAGTCAAAGAGCTTCGCGACGCTATAGACCGGTGGCTCTTTTTCCATCTTCGAGGCCCTCCGCTGGCACGAATAGGACGCACTTTAGGTTTAACAGGGCCGTTCGTCCTACATGATTGACATGCAGCGGTTGCAGCACCACGCCGATAGCGCCCGTCTCACCTGCTGCTCGGAGTTTTCGCACCGCGTCACGCGCCGCAGGTAGGGTCGCGATGGGGCCGCCTGGCGAGACGTTAATCTCTGCTGCGAATAGAACTGGGGCGGCAATAGATACGATTAATGCGAATCGGATCAGAGTCTTCATCTTCTTGGCACCTGATTCTGGTATGTGGCATGGTCATATTGGTCAGTCCACAAAAAGAAGCTGTGTGGAAAACTGAAACCTACTCTCTATGCCGCCGGTATTCTAGACGACGTGGCGAAACCCAAAAATCGGGCAGCCTAGTCCAGCAGGGAGGGGGGGCGAAGGGCGACTGGGGCGGTAAAGATTTTTTGCCTCATCCTTCTTCATTCCCGACGTACCTGCTCCTATGGCAGCATTTTGACCATGAGATCCTTGAACTCTACGTGACTCTTGGGATCGTGAGCTTGGATCGCAAAGGTGCCTTCGCTTAACTGCCGCTTGGGACGGTCCAGGTCGTCTGGCTCCGTGTAGTCCACGGTCTGCTTGCCATTGATCTTAATGATGATCTGTTTGCCGTCCACCTTGATGTGGTAGTCGAACCACTCGTTGTCTTTGACCGGAGATTTATTCAGGACATCCTGAATGGCGTAGAGCCCGCCCGTCTTCTTATTGTCCTTGTGCGTATTGTTGACCTGGGCTTCATAGCCCGTGTTGGGCCAGCCCTTGTCTTGGAACTTGCTATGGAAGTACAGCCCTGAGTTCGAGCCCGGTGTGATGTAGACCTTGGCCTTGAACTCGAAGTTTTTGAAGGTACCATCGTTGACCGTGCCGGTATAGAAAGCGTGGGTGCGCGGCCCTTTTACCACGATCTTGCCGTCTTTGGCGGTGATCGACGAAGGGTTCTCGCCGTTGACCGTCCAGCCGTCCAGATTTTTGCCATTAAACAGACTGATCCAGCCTGCTTCAGACTCGTCGGCGGCCGACTCACCGGCCCAGGCGATCCCCAGATTCAGCAGCAGAACGATCCCCGTCACACCAGCACCGGCAGTCTTGAAACACTTCCTTTTATTCATGCGAACTCCTTTTTATTTAGTAGCAGCTGTACCGTCAGACGAATACGTACAGTCGGTGTATACAAGGATCGCGTCAACCGCTCAGCCCATTTCTCGCGTGCATCTTGGGGGTGAACGTCTCCTGTGAGCGCGGGCGTGCCGTGTCCAGTGAACTCGCAACGCTCTCTCTTTCCCGTTCTTTTTCTCAGAATCTTTACTGATTCTGCTATTCTATGAGGCAACAGAGGCGAATGTCTGCTTCAGAATAGTGGCAATCACTTTGATGCCCGCATGTACCATCGCTTCATCCTGAGAGTAGGTCACTGTGATAGACTCGTTGTGGTGCGCCCAATGATCGTCGGCGACCTGCTCGTGCGTTTGGAGTAGGACGCCAGCCCGGACAACACAGTGATTGTGTATGCGTCGGAACACGGTGAAATGGCCGGTGAGCATGGGCTGTGGTGGAAGAATCGCTGGCATGAAGCAAGCGCTCGCATTCCCTCGCTGATTTCGACGGCGGAGCAGCGGCGGGAAGCTGCGCTTACGGGAGTTTGTCAGGCTCCTCTAGCGTTGATCGATCTGTTCCGGACTTTGCTCAGTCTGGCCGGGGCAGTACCAGCTGCGGAGCTAGACGGCGAAGATCTGTCGGCGGTGCTGGTCGGCGGCCCCGCACCGGACGGTCCGGTGGTCACGGATTCACTGGCACCGCGCTGGTGCAAGGGCACAGAGTTTCGCATGGTCCGGCAAGGGCGCTATGACTACGGGCGGTTTCACGATGCCCTGCCGCTGGCGTTCGATCTGGAGAACGATCCAGAAAAACAGCGTAACCTTTTGCCTGAAGCAGAGATTCCTGCGGGGTTCGCACTTCCGCTGGCGACGGGCGGAAATGTCTACACGATGCCGGACGGTCGGCTGGTGAAGGCAGACGAGACGCTGCATCATCTGGTACAGGTGGGGACGTTGGTAGATTTTTCGGACCGGTGAGGTGCTTGATGCAGCGCAATCGAGGTTCCGCAATCGAAGCTTCTGCGCACTTGGCTATTGTATGTACTTTTGCTTCTGACCCACTCTCGTTGGACTTCTCTATGCAGCCTCTTACGCATCTCCCGTTTTCCGACAAGCGCACTGGCCCTGTCGTATTGTGTATCATGGATGGAGTAGCCTATGGCAAGCGGCCAGAAGGCGATGCGGTGGCAGCTGCTTATACACCGACGCTGGATGCCTTGCATGAGAGTAGCCTGAACGTTCGCTTAAAGGCGCATGGCAGCGCTGTGGGGATGCCGAGCGAAGACGATATGGGCAATAGCGAAGTGGGGCATAATGCGATCGGAGCTGGACGGGTATTTGCGCAGGGGGCCAAGCTGGTGAATCAGGCGATCGCGAGTGGCAGACTGTTCGAGGGTGAGACCTGGAAGGCTGTGATGAGCCAGGCGCAAGGAAGCACGCTGCATTTAATTGGTCTCTTATCGGACGGCAATGTGCACGCACACATTGATCATTGGAAGGCCTTTGTGCGGCGGGCTGCTGCCGACGGGGTCGAGAAGATTCGGTTGCACACGTTGTTGGATGGACGTGACGTGGGCGAAACTTCGGCTTTGGAGTACATCGAGCCGATCGAAGCAGTGCTTGCGGAACTCAATGCTGCCGGTGCCGACTGTCGGATCGCTTCCGGCGGTGGCCGGATGTTTTTGACGATGGATCGCTACGATGCCGATTGGTCGATGGTGCAGCGTGGCTGGGATACCCACGTGCATGGACAGGGCCGTCAGTTCAGCAGTGTAAGTGAAGCGATTACGACGCTGCGAAAAGAAACCGGTGCAATTGACCAAGATCTGGGCGCGTTCGTGATTGGCGAGGATGGAGAGCCTGTGGGTGCCATTCAGGACGGCGATGCTGTGGTGATGATGAATTTTCGTGGCGATCGAGCGATCGAGCTGACCAAGGCCTTCGAATTCGATGAGTTGGACAAGATTGACCGTGGCGTGCGTCCGGATGTTCTGTACGCTGGCATGATGTCGTACGACTCGGATCAGGGCTTGCCGGAGAAGTTCTTGGTGGACCCACCGGAGTTGGACCGGACGATCGGCGAGTACCTGGCGACGACCGGCGTCCGGCAATTCGCGATCAGCGAAACGCAGAAGTTTGGGCATGTTACGTATTTCTTCAACGGGAATCGCTCGGATAAGTTCGATGAGGCACTGGAGACCTATGTCGAAGTACCATCCGATCGGCTGCCTTTCGAACAGCGTCCGTGGATGAAGGCGGCTGAGATCACGGATTTGGTGATCGAACAGCTCCGAAGCCGGGAAGGGCGCTACTTCATGCGCATCAATATGCCGAATGGCGATATGGTCGGGCATACAGGGAACTTTTTGGCGGCGCAGATTTCGGTGGAAGCCGTAGATCTGTGTCTGGCACGGCTGTTGCCGGAGGTGGAGGCCGCTGGCGGTGTATTGATCGTGACGGCAGACCACGGGAATGCGGACGAGATGTACGAGTTCGACAAGAAGACCGGCGAGGTCAAGGTCGAAAATGGGAAGCGAAAGGCGAAGACCAGTCACACGCTGAATCCTGTCCCGTGTCTGATCTTTGACCCGGCCTATGAGGGCGAATACGAGCTGGCGTCGTTGGATACGCCGGGCATTTCATCGCTGACCGCGACTTGCCTGAACTTGCTTGGCTTCGCGGCACCGGAAGATTACGACCCATCGTTGATTCAATTTAAATAGCGGAGGATGGCCTGATGCAGAAATCTTTGAGTGAACTGGCGGCCGCAGGCCTGCTGGGTGGCGCGTTGCTGGTAACGGACGCCGCGCTTGCCAATGAAGGAATTTCTGTGGATACGCATCGTCTGCAGCCGTTATCTGAGCGAGAGCGTGCCTATTATGCCGTGCACGACTGCGCCGGGCTAAACGTGTGCCGTGGGCTTGGCGGCTGCAAGGTGAGCAATGCGACGCTGCATAAGCTGGCTCGCCAGGCTGGCGTGGACCCGTGGACTGCGGGACTGGCCCATGACTGCGCTGGCAAGAATGAGTGCAAGGGGCTTGGCGGTTGCCGGGTGTCTGCAGAAACGTTTGCGAAACTGAAAGCGCAATTGCCGCAGTATAGCGAAGTGCATAACTGTAGTGGCCTGAACAGCTGTCTGGGACTTGGAGGCTGCAAGGTGACCAAGAATCAGTTGCGCAGGTTGGCGAAGGCCGCTGGTGTTTCGGAGGCGGAAGCAGGGGCTGTGCACGACTGCGCTGGGAATAACGCATGCAAGGGCCTCGGTGG
>DMTJ01000373.1 GCA_003477185.1 Lentisphaeria bacterium | reverse complement strand
CGGAACAGCTTTCTGCTCCTGATCGTGTGGAAAGTTATAGGACATGACGTTGCAGTCGTAATCCGGGTCATTGTGCGGGTACTGGGAATAAAGGACACCGGGACGATGGGAGCGGGGAATGACCCAGAGGCAGCCGTTCTGTACGGTGGCGTCATCGATGGCAATCCAGGCGCCGGTGAGCGAGCGGTCGCGGGTGGGCATGTAGTCTTCGTCCTGATGTCAGGCTGGGCCGGGCTTGCCAGCAGACTTGACGAACTGCATCGATTACCTGGACTTTATGTTGGGACCGATCACGTGCGTTAAGGCTTTGACAATGGCCGGGTGGGCCAGGTGCCGGTGCAGCGTTTCTGAAATCTTGTGGGGATTATGGATGCAAAGAAATTGGGAGATTAACTCCTGCGCCGGTATGGAGGCAAGCATCTCCGGAGACACGCCGCCTTCAACGACCAAGTAGCCGCTTCCTTAAGGAAAGTTCGCGGCGTCTTCGCCGAGGCTCGAGACCGTAAATGTGCCGGGAGTTTTGGTGTAGGTCACAGAGGGACTTCTTCTTCTGAAAACTGAGTAGGAAGAGAGTTGGGCTAGCGAGCTTATTGTCCGGGCTTGTCCCCGAAACAGAAGAGGGTGGTGTGATTGCGAATGAGTACCCGCCCATCGACCACTACGGGGCTGGCTGCGATTGAGCCAGGGATGCGCCCAGTGGTGATGTCCTTGAGGCCATCTTTGGTGACGGTGCCGCAGAAGAGGGTGCCGTCGGTCGCTGCGCAGTAGAGCTTGTCTCCGGCTAGAACGGGAGAAGAGAAGAAGCGGATCCTCTCGATTGGAAGCTGTGATTGCCAGTGCACTTTCCCGGAGGCAGCCTCGAGGCAACTGACTTGGCCACGATCGCCAAGCAGGTAAACGAGGCCCCCGCGCGAGGTCGGTGACGCGACATCCGATCCTATCGAATCCTTCTGCCAGAGGCCACCGCCAGTTCCCGGATCCGTGGTCTCACCTAGCCGTGTACCAGCCAGGCTGCGGCCGCGGGCAAAAGGAATGATCGCGACGCTATCGGCGATAACCGGGGAGGCAATGACACGCCAGTTATGCTTGCCTCGCGGATTGTAGCTGCCCGCGTGCCAGAGTAATTCGCCTGTATCTGCGGCGTTTCCGGAGAGATGGTCTGCGGCCCAGCAGATGATGGTCTCGCGACCGTTTACATCCATGACGATAGGCGTGGTGTATGCGTCGTAGGATTCCTCGACTGAATCGAAGGTGCGCGCGATCTTGTACACTTCTTTTCCCGTCTCGCAGTCGAGGCTGGCCAGATAGGAGCCTCCGCCGTTCTGGAGGACGGCAATCACCAGCTTGCCGTCAGCTAGGACTGGGGACGTGCCGAGATCCCAGCCGAGCGTATCCTCACCGTAGCGCTTCTGGAGGTTTACTTCCCATTTCAGTGTGCCAGTCAGGGTGAGTGCGGCCACCTTTCCTGACTTGAAATAGACGTAGATGCACGTGCCGTCGGTAATCGGGGAGGGGTTGCAACTACTGGCCGTCTTGTAGCGGGCTTGTACGCTTTTTCCAAAGCGATGGCGCCAGATTTCTTTGCGGTTGAAATCGTAACAGACAACGGTGTCCCGCCCGTCGATGTCGCAGGTGAGCATGATGTGCTCGTTCCAGACGATCGGGGTGGAAGAACCGAGGCCTGGTAACGGAAGCTTCCAGAGCAAGTTCTCATCGGGATTCAGTGTCGCCGGTGCGGCCGGATCGTCCACCGATCCGTTGGCGGTGGGGCCACGCCATTGCGGCCAGTTCGCGGCTGCTGCGGAACAGGTGACGAGGCTTAAGCAAAGGATGGAAGTCAGGATATGGGCCTTCATAAGGATCTCGCAGGAGCAGGGGGAGTCGCAGGAACCGCGATAGTGTAGCGCGTCCGGTAGACTGGGCAAGTTAGCAGCGGCTGGTGCGCTGCTGCCCCGCATGGGAGACAGCTAACGCTGATGAACGCCAACGAGGCCGCCGTAACTCTTTCCGGAATGGGATATCCACGAAAGATCAGTGGTGTTCGCGACCTGGCGCGTTAGCTTTCCAGCTGGTAACATTCACGGGAATCTACTGCGAGGCCGTAATGCACTCACTCTCAACAACTTGCGTTGTTCGCCGAATTCGACGTATCTTGAGAGGACTTCATTCGCCTCACTGCCGCAAAATGCTGGTGGCAAGCCCGTCACAGCCTCTCGCGACGAATGGCATGAATGATTCCGGCTAACCATGGATCGAATCACACACATCACTTTCGACGCTGGCGGAACACTGCTCTATCCGTATCCTTCAGTCGGCGAGATCTATGCTGAGTATATGGGCCGGCATGGGCTGCACTTGGCACCGGCGTGCATCGAGGCTGCATTTAGCCGGACGATCAAGGCCGCTCAGAGTCAGACCCGCATGGCGGTGACGGATCACGACGACAAAGAGTGGTGGCGGCAAGTGGTGGCAGAAACAATTGCGGATCTTGGGACCGTCGACGATTTTGACGCGCTGTTCGAGGAGCTGTGGGTTGCCTTTGCCGAGCCCCGCTACTGGCGCCTTTTTGAGGGCGCGGCGGATACTCTGGCTGCCTTGAAAGGGCAGGGGTATCAGCTCGCCATCCTGTCGAATTGGGACAAGCGCTTGCGGACTCTGCTCGATGGTTTTGGCCTATCGCAGTACTTCACTCACGTCGTGATTTCGGCGGAAGTTGGGATCGAGAAGCCTGCTGCGGAGATCTTCCAGCATACGGAACGTGAGCTGGCCACCGCGCCGGAGACTATTCTGCATATAGGGGACAGCCGCCGGCACGATCAGGCGGGTGCCGAAGCTGCAGGCTGGCAGTGGTTGCTGATCGACCATGGCGAGGGCACGAGCACTCCAGATACGCTGGCGAACCTGCCGGAGTTGCTCGAGCGGCTCGGCGGCAAGGGGGCTCGAAGCCAGTGAGTTCCGGGCAAAGATCAGCGAGGGCATTTTTGCCTGTGGGCACCCCGCGTTGCTGGAGGCGCGAAGCCGACGATTCATACTGCGGCAGCTTCGGGCTTGGTAGCGATCGTTCGCGTCTTTTCGGATGCGGACCCCGCAGCAGTGAATCATCTGGGTGGTGATGGCGGTAGGCCGTTTAATTTTGCCCGGAGCGTGGACGTGGTCCAGCTGCTGATGGTACGAAATTCCTGCTCTGCGCTCGGGCGAAACCAGACATCTTTTGGGCGGTGGCGCTCGTCGATGTCGTGCCGACGCGAGAGGCTATTGCCGCGAATCCGGACTGCGTCTGCTACCGCATTAGCGTACACTCAGGGCCGTTTCCGGGCATCGGCTTTGAGGGCAAGGGCGAGAGCATTCTGCAGTGGCGGCTCGGTTTTTACCGCGAGGCATACGACTTGATGATCGCTGCCACCGGTCGTTACGGCGTGGCAAAGCAGATGGGCAATCAGGGGGATTCGCCCGGCCAACTATTCCAGTTTGAGGCTTGGCAGGAAGCCGGAAGGATTGAGGATGTCACTCGCGCAGACTCGTACGCGAACAAATGGCGCCGCTAGCACCAATGGGACGCATCCCCGTTGCGGTGGAATTGCCAAAGTCCATGAACTAGGACCTATGGCTGGGGACGACGCGTGAGACGACGTTCAGTTCGAAGTTCCACCCCGGGAACTGGCGCGGCTGGGATCGATATGGCTGCGGTTGCCTTGGCGACTCGGTGCCGTACATCGTCGATACCGTTCATCGCTCCCCAGAGTTGGGGCCGCTGGAGAAGATTGAGCTTCCCTCATTGGTGCAGCCCAACCAGTCCATCTATCCGCTGGCGAGCACTTTAAAGTTTGGCTGTCCCGCGCGAAGCGAGGATCCTGCGATGACGCTCAGTTGGTACGATGGGCACGGCAAGACGCCGCCTATCCCCGTTGCGTTTGCCGGTCGCGACACCAACTGAGAGCCGGGCAAGTTTATCTACGCGAAGGGGCACATCCTGCAGCGGGACCATCCCGGGAGGCGGTTGCAGATCATCCTGTACGAGAAGATGCGCGAGATGTTGGAGGCTGGCACCATGCCGAAGGATTTCAGTAAGAATTCGGATCACTACGCGAACTTCCTGCTTGCTTTTCGCGGGGACGAGGAGCCCTACTCGCCATTCTCGGTGTCCGGACTGCGATCGCAGATGTTGGCCCTAGCCCGAGTTGCGAACTGCAATTCGGATTTTGCGGAATTGTGGGCATCTTTTCTACGGCTTCTCGGTCACAGTCCGGAGAACGAGCTTCGTAGTTACTGCAACGTCAACTGCTTTCCTTGAAGTCGCGACATGACGGTGCCATCGCATTTTCATGTACTTCGCCACACGCACATCTCGAGGCAAACAGATCCTGCAACTGCTTGAGTCCTA
>DMTJ01000196.1 GCA_003477185.1 Lentisphaeria bacterium | reverse complement strand
TGTTCCTGCTGATGCCGGTGCTGGGCATCGCGATCCCGGCGCTTTATCTGCGCGCTCGCGAACGGCTGGCCACTGCGTTGGAATGGCTGTGTGCCGGCACCATCGCAGCCTTCTTCATTATGAACATCTCCTTCAACGGCTGGCATGGCGGGATGTGCATCGGGCCTCGCTATCAGATCCCGGTATTACCCGCGTACATTCTGCTTCTCGTCTTGCTTCCACAGCATCGCTTGGCGACTCTCGCACTGGCGACGGGCACCGCGATCTCAGTCTGCAACATGCTGGTTGTGACCTTAATCACGCCGCTCGGGTTCGACCGTTCGAGTACATCCCTGCAGGTCTGTTATGAGTCCGTAGGCCAGATGCTGTTCCAAGGAAAGAACATGCTGCATCCTTACCAGGGCCCGATTCGGCTGCAGGCTGTAGAGACGCGCTTGGGAGATTGGGAGTGTTTCAACTGGGGCGAGTTGGCCTCGCTAGAAGGGCGCAGCTCGGTGCTGCCGCTACTCTTTGTCTTTGGCGCCAGCCTCTACCTGCTCTGGCGCGATTCCGCGCGCGAACCGCAGGGAGAAAACGATAAGGCGCTTGAGACTTGTGATCAGGGGCATCCCGGCTAGGTTGCACTGTTTTAGCAATAGGGCTGAACGGCCTGGCCTGCGATCGGCCAGCTGCACGCTCCTACTCACTGCTTCGGAGCATGAATCGACGATGGTGGATACAAAAGCAAACTGCGACAGGCACGGGGAGCAGGAATTAGCAATTGCCTGCATTCATGTGTGCCGATCTCTGGACAGCCGCGACGATGTCGGCTTTTATTGGGACCCCGACTCGAACGGTGCCCGGCACGATGCCTGGTGTCACGCTTGCGAGCAATGGTCGCTGGCCAACCCAGACGAATCGCCTGAGGTCTGGATGAAGGTTACAGAGTTTCAATTTCTATGTGTTCGGTGTTGGGACGAGGCCAAAGCGCGCTATACTCAGCCGAAATCTTGATCAGCTAGAAAAACCTGTCTTAAGCCAGGGGATTTTATCCTTTAGATCCTGTCTCTGTGCGTGGTTGTGAAGAAACCGACAGAATATTGCGTCCGCATTTTCGATGCGACCAGACGGGCGCTCGACGCTGGAGTCAACTACATCGACGTTTCCCCGCTTACGAAGTGACCAAGGCCAAGACCGTCCTCGGAAAGGCTCTCAAAACCGTAACCCGCGATCGCTACATCCTGGCGACCAAGGTTGGCCAGTAAGATCACTTCGTCTTCGACTTCTCCGCCGAGCGCGTCACCCGTAGCGTTGAAGAAAGCATGCAGCGGCTAAACGTAGACTACATCGACCTAATTCAGGTGCATGACATCGAATATGCGGAGTCCGCACTGATTCTAGGCGAAACCGTACCCGCCCTCCAGAAGCTCAATCAAGCTGGGAGGATTGGGCACATCGGCATTACCGGCCTGCCGTTAACCGGGCTGCGCAAGCTGGTGGCCGAAGCAGGCCACGGGGCAATCGAGACCATCCTATTCTTCTGCCCCTACACGTTGCAGGATGACGCATCGCCGGTATCCATGGGCTTGCACACCGAGCGCGGGGCGCCGGACTTGGCCCCCGTCCAGCCCAACCGTGCAGAAGACCGTGCGCCAGGCGATTGCTTCCTGCCAGGCTGCTGGCATCAACATCGTCGAGCTGGCGGTTCAGTAATCCGTTGCAAATCCAGACATTGCAACCACAGTTGTTGGCTCAGCGAACCCCGATAATATGCTGGCGAATATTCGCTACGCGCAGCCCCCGATCGATGAAGACCATCTGCAGTTCGTGTGCGAGGCACTTGAGCCTGTGCGTAATTGAAACTACACCCGCGGACTCGCCCAAAACCGTGATACCCTGATAGGACACTGAGATATGCTGAAGACCGCCTTGCTCAATCCCGACCTGAACGAATTGCTCGGTCGCATCCGCCACACCAACACTGTTGTGATCGCCGATCGTGGCTTCCCGTATTGGCCAATGATCGAAACCATCGACATCGCGCTGGTGGATGACCAGCCCTCGGTGTTCGACGTGCTCAAAGCACTGCTGCCGACCTTTACTGTCGGCGGTGCCTGGATGGCTGAAGAGTTCTTCTCGAACAACTCCCAAGCAACTCAGCAGGCCCTGCGCGATATTCTTGGAGATACTCCGCTGCACACCGAGCCGCACGACCCGTTCAAAACGCGCGTACCTCAGGCAATCGGCCTCATCCGCACCGGCGGTACCGCTCCCTATTCGAACATCATCCTTGAGTCTGCCTGATGGTCGATGCCCATCACCATTTCTGGAACTACTCTACCGAAGATTACGGCTGGATTAGCGATGAGATGGCGCGCATTCGCCAGGACTTCCTGCCTGACAATCTCGCGTGGACCCTCGCGGCCGCGCAGGGATATGGCGCCATCAGTGTCCAGGCGCGCAGCTCAATCGAAGAGACCGAGTGGCTGCTGGGCATGTTCGAGAACCACGCACATCTTCGCGGCGTGGTCGGCTGGCTCTCGCTCGCTGAGCCAGAAATCGACGAGCAGCTCGAGCGCTTCGCGTCCCATCCCGGCCTCGTGGGCGTGCGCGAGGTGCTCCAAGGCATGCCCGTAGAGACCATGGCCGATGCCGCCTTCAACGCTGGCGTCGGTCATCTAGCTGGCCACGGCCTCACCTACGATCTGCTTGTGATCGAGCATCAGCTCCCGCCTGCCATCGACTTTGTCGACCGGCACCCAGATCTGCCGATCATTCTCGACCACATCGCCAAGCCGCTCATCAAAGACAATGTCCTCGAGCCGTGGCAGCAGAACATCCGCGAGTTGGCCCGTCGTCCCCACGTCTCCTGCAAGCTCTCTGGCCTCGTCACTGAAGCAGATTTCCATGCCTGGACTCCCGAGCAGCTCACGCCGTATGTCGAGACTGTTCTGGAAGCATTCGGTCCTGATCGCGTCCTATTTGGCTCTGACTGGCCCGTCTGTCTGGTGGCCTGCGAGTACAGCCGCTGGGCGGATCTCGTGCGCGGCTGGGTTGCTCCGCTGAGCGACGACGAGCAGGCCGCAATTCTGGGTGGAAACGCCCAACGTATCTACAACCTTTCCTAGCATAAAGGAGTCCAGATCATGAAAGCATTCTGCATCCACGAGCCAGGTCGTAGCGCTCTGATCGAGTGCCCCAAGCCCAGCGTTGGCCCCGGCGAAGTCCTCTTGAGCATTAACGTCGTGGGCTTCTGCGGCTCCGACCTCACCACCTTCCGCGGGCTGAACCCCATGGTGAGCTATCCGCGTATCCCCGGCCATGAAGTGGGCGGGACTATCGTCGAGCTTGGCGAAGGTGTCGATACCCAGTGGTCCGTTGGCCAACAAGTGCTCGTCTCTCCTTACACCAACTGCGGCTCCTGCAGTTCCTGCCGCCAGGGGCGGTTCAACTGCTGCCGCTTCAACGAGACGCTCGGCGTCCAGCGTGACGGTGCTATGACCGAGTTCCTGGCGATCCAGCAGGAAAAACTCTTCGCGGCCCCCGGCCTTACACTTGCCGAAATGGCCCTGGTCGAGCCGCTCACCGTCGGCTTTCATGCCGTTGACCGTGGCCGCGTGACCGAGACCGACATCGTCGCCGTATTTGGCTGTGGTGCCATTGGTCTCGGTGTCATCTCCGGCGCAGCCTACCGCAACGCTCGCGTCATTGCCATCGACATCGACGAAGACAAGCTTGAGCTCGCCCGCAAGGCCGGTGCCACCGATACCATCCAATCCAGCAAGCAAGACCTGCACGAGACCCTCCAGCAGCTTACCGATGGCCACGGGCCGGACGTAATCGTGGAAGCCGTTGGCTTGCCGCGGACCTTTCGCGGTGCTGTCGAGGAAGTCTGTTTTGCCGGGCGCGTTGTCTACATCGGCTATGCCAAAGCCGCCGTCGAGTACGAGACCAAGTACTTCGTGCAGAAAGAGATCGACATCATGGGCAGCCGCAACGCCACCCCAGAAGACTTCAAAACCGTCATCAGCATGCTACAAGCCAAGCGCTTT
>DMTJ01000064.1 GCA_003477185.1 Lentisphaeria bacterium | reverse complement strand
AGATTGGTTGTTGTGTTGCCCTTCACGTTTGAACACACGGATCAAAACAGAGCATGAACATGGCAAAGAGGAAGCCGAATGTCGTCTTCATCCTGATCGATGATATGGGCTGGAAGGATCTGGGGTGTTTTGGTGCCAAGCTTTATGAGACACCCACTATCGATGCGCTCTGTGCTGAAGGGATTCGTTTTCCCCAGGCCTATTCATCTGCCCCCATCTGTTCTCCAGCACGTGCAACCGCGCTGACGGGTAAGCACCCGATGAAACTCCACATGTGGAACCACACGCACTATCTGCCCGCAGATCAAAAGATATTGCCTGCCTACCTCAAGGAGAACGGCTACCAGGCCTGGCATGTCGGTAAGTGGCACATGGGGTGCCCCGAAATGAAAACCTTCCCGACCGATCTCGGTTTCGAAGAGAACAGGGGTGGCGGGATCTCGTGGGGGCCCGGCTCCTATTTCTGGCCCTACGGCTGCGATGAAGAGGGGGTGCCGGAAAATCCGCGCAATGCTGTACCAGGCCTGTTTGCAGGAGGAGAGCCAGGGGAGTATCTCACCGACCGGATTGCCGAGGAGGCCATTGATGTCCTTGAGTCGCACACCCCCGGGAAGCCCTTCTTCCTGAACCTGTGGCACTATGCGGTTCATGACTACAAGGAAGCCAAGCCCGAAGTGGTCAAAAAGTATGAGCGCAAGATTGAGGCGATGGGGCTGACGCCGACCTATCGCATCGACCCCAAGACCGGAGCGAAGCTGCTCACAAGCGAGACCAATGCGGTCTATGCCGCGATGATTGAGAGTGTCGACGATTCGGTTGGCCGGGTCGTGGCGAAGATCAAGGAAGTGGGCGAGTACGAGAACACCTTCTTTATCTTCTTCTCCGACAATGGCTGTACAACCAACGACGTCCCCTGCGTGCCACTGAATGGAGGTAAGAACTCGAACTATGAAGCGGGCGACCGGATTCCCGCATTCATGGCCTGGCCGGGGATTATCGAGGCAGGTTCGGAATACGACCACCCCATCTACATCGGGGATGTCTTCGATACCGTTCTTGCCGCTGCGGATATCGAAAAACCTGTAGATCATGAGAGCGACAGCATGTCGCTCATGCCCGTGTTCAGGGGGGAGCGGCTTCCGGAACGAACATTCATCTGGTACTTCCCGGACACCCGGCTTCATTGGGCACAGCGTGCCAATGCCGCAATCTATGATGAGGCATCAGGGTTCAAATACCTGCTCTACTTCAATGGCGATTCCGATGAGCTCTTCGACATCCATCACGATCTGGCAGAGGAGAACGACCTCTTTGGGCAGCATCCGACACTGGAACAGAACCTACGCGACGAGTTGATCTCCTTTCTGAAGCAACAATATGAGGAAATGCCTCCTCCGCCAAATCAGTTGGTTGACGGCGTCAAGAAGCGGATACTCAATGACGATTTGGTCTGAGAGAATCGCAAGTAGGGAAAACCGCATGCGAACAAAAACATGGATCGCGACCAGGCCCAACCCCGGCGGATTGGAAATCCAGCGTGCAGCCGGGCTGATCACGCAGGAAGCCTTCGACACCGGCGTTCAGAAGCAGCGAGCAGATCGCCCTGGCCGATACTTTCTGGGACAGATGGCCAAATCAGCCGGCTACCATACTGCCTTCTTTGGTAAACTCGGCGTCGGCTACACCGAGACAGCGGCGATGATCCGGGGCTACGGCTTCGATCATCATGTCGGCCTCTACGACTCGGTGATCTGCTGGAGCTACTACCCCGAGTACTACTGGCGCAATGGCGAAAAGGTGCCGCTTCCTACCAACCCTGCGTTCACGGGCAAGTACCCGGATTGCCCCGAGGTAGGCAAGCCGGAGATGGTCTACAGCGAGGATCTCTGGTTGGAGAATTGTCTATCCTATCTGGACGAGCGCGCCAAGGACAACGAGCCGTTTCTGGCGGTCTACGCGACGCAACTGCCGCACGGGCCGGCGTCCATTCCGCAAGAGGACTACATCTACGAGAACCGCCAGGACTGGACAGAAAAGGAGAGAATTGGGTCAACACCACCGGGGCAACGCGGGAAGCCATCATCGTGGGGGACTGGAAGCTGATCTACGAGTTGGATCGCGAGCAAAGCGACAAAAAGGCCCGGCGACGTATCTATCGCCCCGCCCTCTACGACCTGAAAAATGATCCCCTCGAAAAGCAGGACGTGATTAACCAACACCCGGAGAAAGCCTCCACCATGCAGGCGCTGATCCAGCAAGCCCAGAAACCTTTACCGTAACGACGCTGAACGAAAGGAAGACGTACTATGAGAGAAGTGATGATGAGAAGATTGGCGATTGTATTGGCCTTCACATTTGTGTTTGTACACGCGGTTCTTGGCGGCGACATCTGGGGGACGGGTGAAGTCCCGCGCCTGACGGATCCTGGCAGTGTCCCACAGACGCTGGAGGAGGTCTGGGCCGGCTACGAGAAGAACTACGACGAGCACAACCCGCTGGAAGCGATCGTCCACAAGACCTGGCAGCGCGAAGGCGATATCGAGGTCAACTGGGTGCAGTTGACGGTGGGGAGCTTTCAGGGCAAGAAGGCGATTGTCTGCGGCTACTGGGCCTACCCGAAAGGCGCGAAAGCGCTGCCGGGCCTCGTCATGTTTCATGGCGGCCCGCAGACCGCCAGCGAGGACGGGGCCGTGAACTGGGCCAAGCTGGGCTATGCCTGCTTCCATCCCAACCACAATGACCGGGCCAAAATGGGCGGCAAGGCGGCGGGACTGCCCAACACCGACTGGGACGCGGTGAATGCTTGGGGCGCAAAAGGCCCCGACAGCCCGTTCCAGGCAGACAAGACCACCGTCGATGCGGCCCCAAGCCCACGCAACAGCTGGCAGTTCCCGCGCCAGATGTCGGGGCGCCGCATCATCTCGTTTCTGGCGCAGCAACCCCAGGTTGACGCCAAGCGCATTGGCGTGCGCGGGCACTCCACCGGCGGCTCCTTGACCACCTTAGTGAGCATTGACCCGCGTGTGGCTGCCGCCGTCCCCTCGGTAGGCGGCGTCGGTGGTTTCATGGACGTGCACCCGGTGATCACCGGCAACACCCGCCACCTGCGACTCCAAGGCGAACGCCGCAAGCTGTTCGACGAAACCCTGGAAATGCGGACCGTCTGGGCACACATGCACGCCCCCGTGCTGCTGCTCGGGGCTTCGAACGACTTCAACGCGCCGGACTGGAATTGCCTCGAAGCGCTGAAGCGCGCCACGGTGGACAAGCGCTACGCCTCCTGCGCCAACTACAATCACTCCTTTCCGCCCGAGACCATGGTCGCCGACTACCTTTGGTTTCAGGACAAGCTCAAGGGGGCATTTACGTTCCCGCCTGCCCCAAAAGCGGAACTGCTCCTGGATCGCGCCACTGGGGTCCCCGTCTTCCGGGTTACGCCGCCGGAGACGGAGCTGGCGCTCAAGCGCGTAGAGATGTTCTACACCGACGGGCGCAACCCGCTGACCCGCTTCTGGACCACCGGCGCGCCGAAACAGAACGCCGACGGGAGCTGGGAGATTGCCTGCCCGGTCCTCTATAACGACGAGCCGCTGACCGCGTTCGCCAACGTCATCTACGCGATTGACCCCATTCAGGCGTCACACCACAGCTACGATGGCCTCAGCGAAATGGCTGCCACCAGCAACTATGCCGTCGCCATGCCCGAGCAGCTCCAGCAGTCCAGCGTCAAACCGTCGTTCCAACAGAGCCGAACGATCGACGACTTTGCTGCCGGGTTGCGCGATTGGGGCGGTAATCTGGGCAATGGGCACCGGTGGAACATCGACACCCGCAAGGTTGCCGACGCCCGCTTCATGGGACCGAAGGGCGCCGAACTGGTCCTGGAGGTCAACTCCCCCGCGCCCGGACAGACGATGGGCGTCCTTATCGAGCGCAACTTCATGGAAGCCAACTTCCGCGAGCACGCCTTCTACACCTTCGTCGAGCTACCGAAACAGGGCTGGAACACGATCCGGATCAAGACGCGCGATCTCCGCAATCCCTTCGGCTGGGCCCTGGACGATTGGCACAAGGTGTCCCGCCTGACCCTGATGTCCGCGCCGAGCTTGAAGAAGAAGATCGAAGGCGACCTCGCTCGCGTGGCGGGCAGCGTGGCCCAGCGCCAGGGCGCCGGAGATTCGAAGTATGTCCTGAATCTGGGCGCGGTTCCAGACAAGGTCAGCGGCT
>DMTJ01000130.1 GCA_003477185.1 Lentisphaeria bacterium | reverse complement strand
ATGGTCGGCAGCGTGGCCCCGCTGGTCGGTATGACCGGTACTGTGGTCGGCATGATTACCTCATTCGACAGCATGGCCGCTGTGGGCGGACTCGATGGTGGAGCCGTGGCTTCTGGCATCTCCATGGCTCTGGTGACGACGGCCGCAGGATTAATCGTGGCAATCCCGGCTGTGATCTTTCACAACGTCTTCTCCCGGCGCGTAGAACGGGTGTCCCTGGACGTGGAGGAAGCCGCCAATACGATTTTGAATGTGATTGATTTCGAGCATGCCGCATGAAACTCTCCCGGCGGAAACGTGTGGAGGCCGCTGCCGATCTGGTGGCATTTGCGGACGTCGCCTTTCTGCTGATCATCTTCTTCATTCTGACGTCGACTTTCGTGAGAAACAGCGGGCAGAAGCTGGAGCTTCCGTCCGCGAGCAAGGATCCGGAGAACGTCCAGAATGAGGTGTTGACGATTCATCTGACGCCCGAGCGCATTATGCTGAATGGAGAGGATGAACTCGCGGGGCTGCAGTCGCTGCGCGAGTATCTGAGCGACGCGCAGCTGGCGGACCGTCCCGATGAGGAGCGCTTGGTCTGGATTGAAAGTTCGCCGGGCGTGCGCTGTGGCCGCTATTACCAGGTGGTTGCGGCAGTGGCGGACGCTGGCGGTATCCTCGCCATATTTGAGGAAGAAAGTCAATGAAGCTGAAACACCGGTCTCGCGTGAAACCGCACGTCCCGTTTGCTCCGATGGGCGATATCGCCTTTCTGCTGATCATCTTTTTCATGGTCACCTCGGTGTTCATCAAGGAGGCGCACGTGGACGTAACGCTCCCAAAATCTCAGGACATCGCCAAGATCCACGATGGCCAGGTAACTGTGAGCATGGATGGAGAGGGCGTGGTCTGGGTGCAGGGCAGGCCCTGTGCGCTGGGCGATGTGGAGGCGCTGGTGAGCGGGGAGTTGGAAGCACGAGCGGAGAATTTGGTAATGTTGAAGATAGACGAAAACATGCGGCATGAACAGTTCTCGCCCTTGCTCTCGGCATTGAGTGCGACAGCGGCGCAATTGGCCTGGATAGGAGAGCAGGAATAATGAAAGATCATACACAGGATGAAGCAAATAAGCTGGTGGGTGCAGTGGCCAAGGGGCGGCCGTTTGTCACGACGCTCGTGATAGCGCTGGTGCTGCATGTTGCCGTGCTTGGGGTTACCTCCATACCCTACTTCATGAAGGTGACAAGCTATGGCACCTGGGATGTGCGCGGCGCCATGGATGCCGAGCGCCAGGCGGCAGAGGAGGATGCCCGAGCCTTGCAGCTGGCGGAGCGTCGTGCGGAGGCAGAGAAGAACCGTACAGCACGTGAGGAGAAGAAGAAGGCCGAGGCCGAAGAGCAGGCGGAACAGAAGAAGAATAAGAAAACTGATGCCCGCGCCAGGGAGATCGACACAACACGGCCTGAGGATTCAAGTCTGAGCCTGGACGAGGAATTCGGCCTCTGATGGACCGACTCCGGACAGCGTTCTGGGGACTGTGCGGGCTGGCCCATCGCAGCGTGCACTGGCTGATGAACGCCTGCTTCGCGCTGAGTGATCGGAGTTTCGGCCGACTGAGCCCGATTGCGCAGACAGCGTCCGCCTTGACTAGCTTGGCTGTGCTTTGCATCCTGGCGGTCTGGGCGGACGCAGGCATTTTGCGGCACGGCGCCGGGCTCGGAGAGGACCAGTTGGAGGTGCTGGGGCTGTTGGCGTACTCGTACGAGTTTCAACTGGTGCTAGTAGCGCTGCGAGGCGTAGCGGTATTACTGCTGGCTGGGGTCGTCTTGGCTCGCTGGCGGAGCCGAGTGATTGCCAGACTGCAGGGAGTCGCGCTGCTGGCCTGCAGCGCTGCCTTTGTGCTGCTAATCGTGCTGTTGCTACAAGGGCCCACATTGCTGCACGGTCTGCAGCCACAGGCTTTTCACCGCTTCATGCGCAACGCTTCTTGGCTGCGCACGCTAGGAATCGGGATCCTGCTCGGAGGCTGGCTGGTGCTGGCCTGGCTGACGCTGCTGCGGGCCAAGGTACAGGCGCACTACGGGCTGAGGCGAGCTCGCTTGATTGGCGATCGCTTATTGCCTGCTTTGCGCAGTGGCGGGGACGATCCACAGTTTTCGTCATCGCTCTGGTGGGCCACAGGGCTGCATTGCGCCTGGCTGATTCTGATTCCGGTGTTGTTGCGCGGCTGCGGTTGGGAGGAGCCCTACGAGATTCCGGAAGGCCAGGGCGCGAAAGTAGTCCTTACTGAAATACGGCGGGTTAAAAAGGAAAAGGTGAAAAAGCAGAAGCTGGTGCTTTCCATGAACACGGACATTCTGTTCTACCACATTGATCCAGACGAGAGCGAGATTTTAGAAGAAACGGAGAAAGTCACTCAAAATGAGTATCAGGCTCGCGGTGTCGAAGGAAAAATTGGAGATGCCAGTGGCCCTTCGGGCGGCTGGCCGCACGGCATGCCGGGGCGCGTTCGTTTCATTCGCCTGCAATACGACGGGGGCGACTGGGATCAGGATTTGCACCTGTCAGCCGATGACAACATGCTGTTTAAGCTGGGCCAGATCACGGGCTTGCCAGTAGCACGGCGTGCCGAGCAGCGTACGATCGGGCGGCTGCGATTTTTTCCGAAGGGGAAGGCGCCCCCGTTCGTCTTTCTCACCGGGCGCGGTGGCATGAATGTGTCCAATCACGAAGTGACGGCACTGCGCGACTACTGTCTGAAAGAGGGCGGCATGATTTTCGCTGACAACGGGGGCGGCACCTTTAATACGTCCTTTCGCGCGGCGATGAAGCGGGTGTTTCCGGAGAAGAGCTGGATTACGATCTCGCGAGATGATCAGATGTTTCAGCATCCGCATCTGTTCCCGAATGGGGCCCCTGCCTTCTGGCATCACTCGGGGCGCGAGGCGGTCGGACTCCGCCATGATGGGCGGTGGGTGGCGTTCTACCATCAGGGCGATCTGAACGATGCCTGGAAAACGGGGCACTCTGGGATTCATGAAGGGCTGGCAAACCAGGCCTACAAGCTGGGGGTGAATGTGGTGCACTACGCGTTTACGCAATACCTAGCGCACCATCATCAGGGGAAGGTGGACTAGCAGGACCCTTAAAGAAGCTGCCCGCGAAACACGCGTATTTCATTTACGCGAAACAAAACTGGTTTCGAGCAGATCCTCGAGGGGGCCGACTCGAATCGGCTGCTAGCGATGGACCTCGACCCGAGACGACCTTTTGGAGGGGCCACCGATCGCTTGGACTGGGGCTAGGGCGGCGTCAGAGAAACTTGGCCAAGGCGGTCAAGCCGTCCGCCAGGTCGATGCCGTCGTAGTAGGCACCGGGCGTTTCGATGCTAACCGGCGGGGGCTGATCGTCGGGATACACGGCCTTGTCGTATAGCACTGTGCTCCAGGGGCCGAACGGGCGGGCACGGACCCAGTTCGTGCAGCCGAACAGGCCGATTGTGGGTGTCTTTTCTGCGGCTGCTAGCTGCATGGCTGCGGAGTCGGTAGACACCACCAAGAAGGCGTTGCGCAGCAGTAGCTTCAGCTCGACTAAACTGGTCTGGCCCGCGACATTCTCGCACTCGCCCGGCAACTGGGCTGCGACCTCCGCAACATAGTCGCGCTCGTCAGCCCCACCAGTGAGCTTAAACGGCAGCCCGTAGCGGTCGTGCAGCAAGGCTGCGAACTGCTGCCACTTTGCCACTGGCAGACGCTTTGCGTGCCATTTGGAGCTGGAGGCGACATTCAAGACGATGTAGTCGCATGGCTTCGGAGTAAAGCTGGTGTCCGGTTCCTGGAGCAAGCCGCTGGGCATCATGATGCGGTGGAAGTTATCCAGATTGGGCACCCCACCTGGCATGCCCTTGCTGGAGATCTTGGCTCGCGCGCTGGTCAAGCTGCGGATTAGCCGCGAGCGATCGTTGTTCTGCAGGTCGATCAAATGGTCGAAGCGCTGTTTGCGGAGTTCGCAAACGAGGCTGAACACGTCGCGGATGCGCTTGCTCTTGAGTACGTGAATGTCGGGGAATTCGTCCTGGAGCAGGCCAGCACCCATGCCGCTGGTAATGAGGGTCGGGCCCTCGCGGAGGGCGCGGATGTAGGGGAGGGCGCTGGCGATGTCGCCAAGCGCACTGAAGCGGATGACCGCGATGCTCATCGCTGGCGAGACTGCATCAGTTGGATTGCACCCAGAACGGTGTTCCCAAGGTAGGTGTGCTTGGCTGGGCCATGTTGCGCGGCTGCATTACACCGGCTTCGTAGGCTGCTCGGCCAGCGTTCAAGGCATAGCGAAATGCGGAGGCCATGCCCACGGGGTCTCGGGCTAGGGCGACTGCACTGTTTAGCAGTACACCGTCAAAGCCAAGCTCCAGGGCTCGGGTAGCGTCTGAGGGCTTGCCTATGCCAGCATCGATAATGAGCGTAGTCTGGGGCAGTCTGGCGCGCATTGTCTCGAGCGCGTAGAGATTGAGTAGGCCCTGGCCGGAGCCAATGGGGGAGGCCCAAGGCATCACGATTCGGCAGCCCAGGTCGGCCAGGCGCTGGGCCACAACCAGGTCATCGGTGGTATAGGGAAAGACTTCGAAGCCGTCGCGGATCAAGCTCTCGGTGACTGCCAGCAGCTGCGCGGTGTCTGGCTGCAGCGTGTATTCATCGCCAATGATCTCCACCTTGATCCAGTTGGTGTCGAACAGCTCGCGCGCCATGTGGGCGGTGGCCATGACTTCTTTGATAGTGTGGCAGCCAGCGGTGTTTGGCAGCACGTGGACGTTCAGGGAGCGAATCAGCTCCCAGAAGTCGTTGCCTCCGCCTGAGCCAGCCTGCTGCCGCCGCAGTGAGACTGTGACGACTTCGGAGCCGGACGCCTGGGTCGCCTGGCGCATCGACTCCGGAGATGGGTACAGGGCGGTGCCGATTAGGAATCGGCTTTGGAGCGTGGCATCAGCGAGGGTCCACATGATCAGCCTCCTTGCATGGGCGCAACAATCTCGAGCGTGTCACCGTCTTGCATGATTGTGGTTGCGTAGTTTGCACGGCTCACGAATTGCTCGTTGTGGGCGACTGCCACGCTCCCCGCGCGGGCACCGTGTCTTTCAAGCAGAATTGCGACCGAGCAAGGCTCGTCCAGTTCGTGTGGCTTATCGTTGATGAGAATGGTCATTACGGTGCTCAGTGATCACTTTTTCGTGGATTTCAGTACCTTGACGAAGGCATCCTGCGGGATGTTTACATTGCCGATCTGCTTCATTTTCTTCTTGCCCTCTTTCTGCTTCTCGAGCAGCTTGCGCTTGCGGGTGAAATCGCCGCCATAACACTTGGCTGTCACGTCTTTCCGTAGGGCCCCGATGGTCTCGCGAGCCACGACATTGGCGCCAATGACGGCCTGAATTGCGATTTTGAACATGTGGCGTGGAATCACGTCTTTCAGGCGCTCGGCCAGAATACGGCCCCGGGATTGCGCATGATCGCGATGCACGATCGTGGCAAAGGCGTCGACGGGATCGCCGTTCACGCGCATCTCCAGTTTCACCAGTGGGGCGGGTTCGTAGCCGTTGGGTTCATAGTCCATGCTGCCGTAGCCGCGGGTGATGGTCTTGAGCTTGTCGTGGAAGTCGATCACGATCTCGTGCAAGGGAAGGCGCGCGATCAACATCATGTGCAGGCGGTCTACGGAGATGGTTTCCTGGCAGAAGCCGCGCTTGTCCATGATCAGGTTCATCACGCCACCGATATACTCACCGGGCAGCATGATATGGCACAGGACCATTGGTTCTTCGATGTGGTCGATGTTAACCGGGTCGGGAAGGTGGAGTGGGTTGTCGATCTGAACGGAGCTGCCATCGGTCTTGAAGACGTGATAGACTACGCTGGGGTAGGTGGCGATGATGTCCATGTTGTACTCCCGACGCAGGCGCTCTTGGATGATCTCCATATGGAGCAGCCCGAGAAAGCCGCAGCGAAAGCCAAAGCCCAGAGCGGCGGAAGTCTCTGCCTGATACTCGAAGGCGGCATCATTGAGGCGCAGCTTGCCCATGCTGAGCTTCAGTTGGGCGTAGTCATTAGTGTCGATTGGGTAGATCCCACTGAATACCATGGGTTGGCATTCCTTGAACCCAGGCAAGGGGTCTTGGCAAGGATTATGCGTGCCAGTGAGTGTGTCCCCCATCTTCGAGTCATCGGGTGACTTGATGTTCGCGATGACGTAACCCACGCCACCGGGCTCAAGCTTGTCCTTGGGGTTCATTCCCGGCGAGAATACGCCGATTTCCTTGACCTCCGATTTTAGCTTGGTGCTACAAAACTGGATGGCTGTCCCGCGCTCCAACGTTCCCGAGACCACGCGTACATAGTTCACCACGCCTCGGTAGGCGTCATAGACAGAGTCGAAAATCAACGCGCGAATGGAGTCATCTTCCGGCTCCTTCGGAGCTGGAATGCGCGCGACCACTGCCTCAAGAATGTCCTCAATGCCAAGGCCTGCCTTGGCGCTGGCGTGTACCGCTTCGTCAGCGGGAATTGCGAGAATCTCCTCAAGCTGCTCGTTACACATCTCAATGTTGGCCGCTGGCAAGTCGATCTTGTTGATCACGGGAATCACGGTCAAATCCAGATTGGTGGCCAGTGTCACGTTTGCCACGGTCTGTGCTTGGACCCCCTGGCTGGCATCGATAAGTAACAGCGCGCCTTCGCACGCCGCTAGGCTGCGGCTGACCTCATAGGAAAAATCTACGTGCCCAGGCGTGTCGATCAGGTTGAGTTCGTAGGTGTGGCCGTCCTGGGCGCGATAGTGAATGAGGACCGGATGCGACTTGATGGTAATGCCGCGCTCACGTTCGAGATCCATGTCATCCAGAAGTTGATCCTGGAAATCTCGGTCTTGAACGGTGGACGTATGCTGCATGAAGCGATCAGCCAGCGTGGACTTGCCGTGATCAATGTGCGCGATGATGCAGAAGTTTCGGATGCGAGAGCGATCTGCCATATCTATTCCTGAACGCGAAATCTGAGGTAGTTGGTAGTATACAAAAGACCTTTCAAGACGCAATAGCGGCCGACGATCCCTGACGAAACGTAGAAATACGCACGGTCACTGGTCCGCGATTAGATGCCACCGTGCGGCGAGTGTCCTGATGCAACCAACCGCGGGCGCGCAACATCAGGTAAAAACTTCCCGCCACCGGGCGACTTGGTTCCGCCAGAATCACGTGGCCGCCGGGGGCCAGGCAGCGTGAAAAGGTATCGGCCAAGGGCGCAAAAAAACGCTCCTCGTAGGCCACGTCAGCGGCGACCACCAGATCATACCGGCGGCCGTCGGCGGGGGGCTCGCGCCAGTCCAGAACCGCTCCTTCGGCCTCGCCGCCGTGCGCGCCGCGCCAGTTGTGCCGAGCCATAGCGACAGCGTCCGGCTGATAGTCGGTGAAACGGACATGCGGCGTCCGAAACCCCAGAG
>DMTJ01000487.1 GCA_003477185.1 Lentisphaeria bacterium | reverse complement strand
AAAGCGCTTGAGGCGGAAGGCGCACTCAATCAAGTCAAACTTGGCGAGCTTTCCCAAGCGCCCATCGGGGTAAGCCTTTTGCATCTCTTGAAACCTGGCAATTGCGGCCTCGTATTGGCCGAGTTGCTTGCTGCTACTGCCGAGGAGGTAGAGCGTATCTTCGGTGGAAATATTAGCCTGGTCCTTGAGCAGTTCGATTACTTCCTGGTAGCGCTCGAGGTGGTACAGGCTCCAGCTCAGTTCGACCATGCCGCGGTTTGCGAAGGCGCCCAAGGGGTAGGCATCGAGCTGCTGCCGGTAGTAGCGAACGGCTTCTTCGTGGTCACTTGCGGCAAAGGCGATATCCGCAAGCTGCGAGAGCGCTTCCTCGATCACCTTGGGTGCCACGCCATCGTCTTTGATCAGTGAGGCAAAAGCCGTCTTAGCTTCGTCATCCTTGCCGGCAGATCGCTGCAGATAGCCGGTGTTGAGGCGGGCATGCGCGCGGTAGGCATGCTCGGCGTCGAATTCACCGGGCAGAAGAGCAAAATGCTTCAGAGCGGCTGCCACCTCCCCTTTGCGGTGCTTGGCTACGCCCAGAAAGTAGTTCAAATCCTCTCGATATTGCTCCGGTGGCTTAAGCTCCATGCCCATATCGAGCACGACAATGGCGTCATCTACTTTACCTTCTTTCAGGAGCAGGCTGCCGAGCACGACTGAAGAGCGTGGCGCGTACTCGCTTTCGGGAAAACTCTGGACGACCGTGACATAGACGCGCCCGGCCAGATCGAATTTCTTGCCCAGCCTCAGGGACTCCGCCCAGAGGAAGCACGCCTTGTCCCGTTTATCGAACTCGGGAAAGGTCTGCACGACCTGTTCAAATTGCGCAGCGGCTCGATCGTAGTGGTGGCGGCGGTAGTACCCTTCGGCGAAGCGATAGGCTTCCTCGCCATTCTTGAACAGAGCGTCGCCCGGCTCAGTCGGATCCTGCGCAGGGAGCGTAGTAGCTATGGCGGCTAGCGCAAGAAGCAGGCGGAACGCAGTCACGGCGTGGGTGCTACCGCGTTTTTCTTGGGCGGAAGCGTGGCAAAAGACACGTTCCAGATATCCGCCTGTCGGCACATATCTAGCACCGAGATGACGTGCTCGTAATCCGTCTTCTTATCCGCCCGGATAATGATCGGCTGGCCACTGCGAATCCGGGACATCTTCTTGAGATTGCTCTCCAACATAAAACGCGAGAGGATGAAGCCGTTAACCCACAACTGGCCCTCCTTGTCTATGTTGATCAGGATTTCCTGCGGCGTCCGCGCGTCGGCGTCGCCCGCGGTTGGCACTTCGATTCCGATCTTAGTCTCCCACTGCGCATAGACCGAGGCTACCATGAAAAATAGCAGGAGGAGGAAGACGACGTCCACCATCGGAGCCATTTGAAAGCCCGTCTCCTGCTGCTGAATGTTCTTGCGAAAGTTCATGGTTTCTGCTGACGATGGGTCGTGGCATAGAGGCGCTGCAGTACCAGGTTGCAGCGTTCTTCCAGCTGGGCGATTAGTGAGGTCACGCGGCCGCGGAAGTAGGCGTACAACACCATGCCGACAATGCCGACACACATCCCGCCGGCGGTAGTTACCAATGCTTGAGATACCCCGGAGGCCAGCACGGCAGGCTTCACAGAGCCAAAGTCTTCAGCCAAGCCATGAAATGACTCCATCATACCGAGAACCGTACCGAGCAGGCCAAGCATTGGAGCCACAACCGCACAGTCAAGCAGATAGTGAATCCGCTGCCACAGGGCGGCGGCCTGGCGGCTACCTTCGTCTTCCAAAGCATCCCGAAGCGATTGGAAGTCCGCGTTTGGATTCTCACTGAGCATTCTCGCAGCCGAGCCCACAATGCGAGCACCAGCGCAGCCGCTCTCGGCGCACACGGCGGACAGTGCCAGCGAATCTCCGCGTGAGGCCAGTTCGGCTGCTTCCATGTGAAACGCCCGGGGCATCAGCAAATTAATGCGAAGTGTGAGGAAATAGTAGACGACCATGAAGGTTGCAAAAACCGATAAAAGCATGAGCAGCATCATCGGTGTACCGCCCTCCCTTAGTAGGGCTTGCAGTTCGATCTTGGGGTCGGTTACCGCAGTTTCTTCCTGTGCAAAGACGGGGAGGCAGAAAAGAAGGCCAAGGCACAGGGTATGGCGCGCTGATAAGTACGTGCTGGTCATGAGAGGTCCCGCTCTATGCGAATTAAATGCGAACCTTAACGAAGCCGACCGGCTTGTCAACAATTGGGTGGGCCATCCTGGGGCTATTCGGGCGTAAGTTTTCCGGCGGCCATCGCGATTCGGCGATTCGCACGATCGCGCGCTTGGGGATCGTGGTTGACCATCAGGACTGTATGGCCTGATGCTGCGTAGCTAGCCAGCACATCTAGAACCGCCGTGGAATTGGCTTCGTCGAGATTTCCGGTGGGCTCGTCTGCTAGTACCAATTCCGGCTTCGGCAGCAGAGCACGGGCCAGCGCCACTCGCTGTTGCTTCCCCACGCTGAGTGCCTCGGGGCGATGATTCTTCCGCTGGCTCAAGCCGAACTGCTCAAGGAGTTCAGCCGCGCGCTGTTCGGCATGGTCGATTCCGAGGGCCAGGGTTGGTGTCAGCAGATTTTCGAGGACGCGCAGGTACGGAATAAGGTGAAATCTCTGAAAGACGAAGCCTACGTGGCGGGCCCGAAAGGCGGCGCGCGCTTCACTGGATAGCTCGTAGGGCCGCTGGCCGCAGATCG
Source organism: Lentisphaeria bacterium (assembly GCA_003477185.1). GTDB lineage: Bacteria > Verrucomicrobiota > Lentisphaeria > JABSQK01 > UBA12247 > UBA12247. Next base: position 6,416 of record DMTJ01000487.1, on the reverse strand, counting down.
TGACCGATCCGCTGTTTGGCCCGAGCAAGGAACCGGCCTGAGCATCAAGGTAGACTTTCCACAGCCGCTGGGGCCATGCAGCGCGACAAACTGGCCGCGGCTCAAGGCAAGGTCGACACCATCGACCGCGACGATGGTGGCATTGGCACCAGCGTATTGCTTGGTGACGGCGCACAACTCGAGCGAGGAGGAGGATCTTTTTCATTGAGGGCATTAACCCACTCCGGGCCCGTTATCAAGCGACGGCCTCGAGTCCTATTTTCGATATGCCCCTGTTGATCGGTCGCGGCAGGAATACCCCCGTCATTCATGAATCCTGCCCCCTGACGCTCAAACCGAATTGGGTTCCGCCTCCGGTCTAATAGTTGCACACTCGTCAAGACGGGTTGATGACTATCGCCTGTCCTCACCAAGGGACATTTGGACAGCTGCTTTGGGACCACCCGGACAGCCGTCTCACAGCGCGTCCGAGTCGAGATCTTCGTGCAACCGCGTGGTAACAGCTGACAATTCAGTGGAAGGAGGTCTCAGTTTGCAGCGTTCCCGGCTCTGGTTTCTTACGGTCATTGCTCTTGGCATCGCCTCGCTCTGCCTCGTGCTTTGGCAAGGTGCTGACGGGCTTGAGGCCGTTGGCCCTGCCGACGCCTCCACCTACGGCGAAGCGCTGTCTGGATCCATTGCCCTGCTTGCCGCCGCAGCTCGTGAAGAGATCCCGATGTAGTGGCGAATGGCGCTGACCACCTGGTGTGTGACGTACCGGCTAACATGACCATCTTGGCAGTTGAAGGTGTCGCAGTTGCTGGCCGGCTGGGTATGACAATCAATCTGATGACTGCCGTGACCAGCATCACTGGCACGTGGGTGACCGTGAGGACGCCTGAGTTTGGCGGCTACGTCGCCAAGAAGGACTAGCGCAGATTTCACGATCAGCTCAAGTGCATTTTGTGGGTGACGATTCCCAAGCATGGAGTCCTGCTCGCGGTGCTCTCTGTGGCGATTATTGTCTTTCCGGTCCTGATTACTGGTGACAAGCCCAGCCCCGTGCTACCGGCGACAAAGGCGGTTCTATTTTTGCCTGCCGCATTTCTGTTGCGCTGTAGCCTGGCCTTATCCGTGTTCGTTCGAGCGCACAAAGAAGAGCCGTTGATGGTCGCCTCCCTCATTTTACGGGCAGGCCCCTGCTCTATACCATTGCGTTCGGCGCAACGCATGGGTTTCACCGGGATTGGCATGGCTTACATGATCGCCTCTTTGCTACGAATCCCTGCCTCGTTCGTGGTTTGCAGAAAGGCGTGGAGGCGTTATCATGCCATTCCCTCCGATGAAGCCCCAGTCCGCGATTAATGAATAAAGACGTACATTCGAGGCCCATGCTCGTAGTGGGTGGCACCGGGCTGACGCTAGCTTGCCTGATTACCCTATGGGGTTTTACTCGGTACTTCGATGTCACTGATGAGGGCCTGATTCTTCATTTGCTTCGCTTCGGGCCAGAGTCTTCGTTCTTTACCACCTATCACTTGTTGTTTTACCCGCTTGGCGAGCTCTTTGGACATGGTTTGCTGCTGTACCGGATCCTTCATCTGATCCTGATCCTTGGCGTCAGTTGCTATGCAGGCTACGTGGTGCACGGGCTCGGCGAAGGGCAGAGTCAATGCTCACGGAGCGCCATGATCGTGTTCTGTGCGTTCGCGGCGGTTTCGCTTAGCTTTCCCTGTTACAAGACGCTCTGGTACTCCGCGGTTACCTTCCTCGGCGCGACTGCCTGGTGCAGCGGGTTGATCGCGGCACGGGGGGGGGAAGTGGCCGGGCGTATCGGAGCTGCAATCGCGGGAGCGGGGGCGTTCTTGGCCTATACCGGGCGCATGCCAAACGGGATTCTGATGGCTGGATTTGGGGGCTGCGTGTTGCTGGTTCTGCTTCGTCGGAGTGGGCGTGTTCTGCTGTTGAACCTGGTCATCTATGTGGCGGTATCGGGCGTCCTGTTCGGTCTCTGGACGTGGATCCATGCGGCTCAGTATCGAGATTTGGTGGAAATTCTGCGTGTGGCTCAGGAAACTTGCTACAAGAGTCCCCTTGAGGCACTCGGCAGTGTGAGCAGCTGGGGACGCATGGTGGTGCTTGCTGCCGCCTATTTCGTCCTGGCGGGAGTGGTGACTCGCAAGCGGCCGCATCTCGCCTCGCTGTTGTGTGTGGTCCTGATTGTCTGTTCCACTGCACTGGTCATCCGGAGCACCGCCAATCTTGGCCGAGCGGGATGCGCTTGCGCATTGGTCGTTCTCCTAAACGAGCTGAGGCGGTGGCGGGCCGGAGCGCGTCATGCGAGACCTGAGCTGGGAATCTTTCTGCTCTTTCCGGCTGGGATTGTGCTCGCGCTGCTTGGCAGCGGTAACAAGATTTTCACGATGTACGGCTGGGCAGGTATACTGCTTGCGCCGCAGTTGACCTGGCTGCTCTGCAAGCTGCCGCCTGGGCGACGCAGGATCGCCTCTATCGCGGCAGCGGTGTGTCTGCTGACGCTGTCATTCCGGTTCTGCATCCACAAGTCTTATCGTAGCGGGAGTTGGGGCGATAACACGGTGGCGTGTGCCGCACCTCTGTTGCGCGGCGTCACAGTGCGGCAGGATCTAGCCAATACGATCCAGCAATTACGAGACTCGTTGGGACCGGCTGGCTTCGACAAACAGCATGACCGTCTTCTAGCTTACCCGGACCTGCCAGGTCTGATAGCGGCGGCAGAGGTCCGCAGCTACGGATGTGCGTGGGTGTTCTCCGGCTACGACTGCATAGACTCAATCAATCTTAGTTTCTTCGAGCGGACCCCAATGGCCGAGGATTCGCGGTTATGGCTGCTGCTGGCTGGGCCGTTGTCCGACGAACTTCAAGCGTATGTCGATGCAAAGTTTACTGCTGGAGAGGCTCATAAGGAGATCGCGATCGGCACCTATTGGCAGTTTCGCGAGAAGCTTGAGTACAATGTGCGGCTGCTTGGCCCTTACCTTCCGAAAACCCACGCCAGCCTTCTTCCTCAAGCTCCAGCAGATTAGCCGTCTATTTGAGCCGGGCTTGTCCGATTACAGGGCAATCCGAAAGCCCGCCATCGGGTACCCTGGCGTTTTCATCGATGTTGCTGATCATAGCGAAGACGCCAGCCTTCGTTTTTGGTGCTGGATTCTCGATGGCCGCACACACATACAGCTCCTGATAGGCGTCGGGTGCGCTCTATGGGCCGAGTAGGGCATTCGGGAAAATGCAGCTGCGGCTTTTTCGCGTTGCTCTGCTGCTTCAGCCAGTCGATGGCGTGACCGGCGGTGCAACTTGGCGCGTGGGAGCTACTCACATGAAAGTCCTCGCTCGTTCGCAGCCTAGCCGCCCTGTCTGAGGTCCGGCTCTGGACCGATGCAGTCATTGTCCCGCGCGTGGCGCTCCGTTCTGGTTGCGGACTTCGCAACTTCCGTTCAGCGCTCCGCGGGAGTGGCTTCTCGGTCCCCAAGATCTTGCTTACGTCCCAGCCACATGGTGTAGTTCCAAAAGCCACTGGCAAAGGAGCGCCGGTACTGTTCTCGAAATGCTGGCTCCAGCAGCGGCGTATAGGCGTCGCTTTCGCGAATGTGATCTCCTACATCGAGCTTCTGCAAACACCAGCCGATTGGATTACGAAAGCCCGGGCTGGGTGCGTCCTCAATGAGAATTAGCCACGCGTCTGGGCGTAGCACCCGAGCCACTTCTGCCAACACGGCTCCCACAGTCGGCTCATCTAGGTGATGCAGAAACCCCATTAATATGGCCCCTTGGAACGATTCGTCGGCGTAGGGAAGGGCGGTTCCATCCGCTACTTGGAAATGGCGTGCCGGGTGCCGACGCCGGGCAGCGCTTACGTAGAGTGCCTCGAGATCCGCCCCGACGTAGGCGTCCTCCTCAATATTTGTTGCAAAGATTCCGGTACCGCAAGGAAGATCAAGAATCCAGCCGTCTTTGTCGTCAATGTTTAGACGTTCTCGCGCCTCGCTCAGCGCCCGGTGAAGGGCTACAAAATTAAACTCGATCACCCTGCGCAATTGATCGTAGGCGATTGGATGTTGAGCCAGCCGGTCTGTGAGTGCCTGCAACATTTTAACTCCCTTGTGCGAACTTGAGTCGTACGAGAAAATGACACATTATCCCAATGCGACCAGAATACCGTTACAGCGTGGCCGGATTATTGTCGGCGAGGCCGAGATCCGGAAGCCCAAATCCGGTGTCGTGGTCGCGAGAGCTTCGCACGTCAATTGAAGGCGAGGGCCTTCGACGTTTGGACAGGGTATTGGGATCATTAACAAGCGCGACTGCCCCTCTGTTTCCGAGCCGGCGGCGCGGTAGCGGTGCGTGCGACTCGTCTCGCGTACCAGTCCCTTCTCGGCCATCAACTGCATCAGCTTACGGGTGTTGGTGTAGCCGCGACGCTGCGGCTCGTTCAGTGCCTCGTGCCCATCGGGCGCGATGCACCTGCCCCGCGTCCACAAGACCCGCAGGATATCCAGCTCTCGCCTGTCCAAGTCACCGAGTCCTGCTACACCCGCGAGCAGTCACGCCTGGGCGTGATAGAATAGGACTTGGTGACTCGGGGACGCCATGACTCCCGACGACGCCCTGACATGATGACGCCCGACCAGCAGTTATCGTCACGGCGTCAACACAGTCATGAGGGGCCGAGCCTTTCGCTCAGGTTTGCAGCCGATCATCCTAAGTCCGACAGGCTAGCCGGCCAGCCAACCACAAAGGTATCGGACAGATGCCCCCTCGCAATACAGCATGTTCATCCACTTCGGGGCGTCTATAGCGGCAGTCTCTGGCGATTGCCGAGCTGTGCTGTGGCGTACAGTGGCCAGAATACCAGTGCCTGTTCAGGTAATTCCTGATAGGGCCCCTGTTGTAGAACCCAGCCTTGTTCGCAGTTGGGATAGGTCTCCAAGCATCGGTGCAGACTGCGGAGGCGTCCCGCAGGGCCTGATTTGACTTCGAGTGGATGGATCTTGCCGTCGTGAATTGCAAGATAGTCAACTTCCGCAGTAGATCCTTTTGTTGCACGAGACCAGTAGTACAACGATTCGCTATGCCACGCCAACATCTCCTGGGCGACGAACTGCTCAGCCATCTGACCGCGATAAATTGCCATCAGGTCATGGTTGCCAACGGCCATCGCCGGATGTAGCCCGCACACATGTTGCATGAGGCCAATATCCAGCATCGCCGCCTTGAAGCGTTTTCCCTGCGAGTGCCCCAAAGGCAACCCCGAGGGCGTGGCAGAGCAGATCTTACTGAATAGCTTCGCCCTGCACAGAAGGTCAAAGGCCTTGTGGTTAGTCTTGCCAGTGGCCTGCGCATAGAGCTGCGTGTAAATAATCTGTTGTCCCACTGACTTGGCGGCTGCTTCAAACACGGCATCCAAACACGCGGAATTGACGACTGGGCGGTATTTGGCAAAGTCATCACGAAAGGATGTGACGATCTGCGCCTGTACGTCGTAGGCTTCGAGTCGCGATCCCGTGTCACGATAGGTGGCCACAGCTTCGGGCATTCCCCCGATGAAGAAATAGTCCCGCAACTGCTCGTGCAACGCGTCCACAGTAGCCTGTGAGTGTTCCCGCGGATGCTCCAGTGTCATTTCTGCTGCGGCGTTCTTGCCCATGGCCAGCAAGTACTCATAGAACGTCATGGGCGAAAGGTGAAGATACTGGACCCGCCCAACCGGTACGGAGTATTCCCCCAGAGCGAACTCGAGCATTGAACCCGCCGCCACAACGTGCAGCTCGGGTAGCTGTTCATAGAAATAGCGCAATGCCGTAATCGCCCTTGGACAGGCTTGAATCTCATCAATAAACAGCAATGTCTGTCCGGGAAGGATTCGCTCCGTGTAGGGCTCGATGGCGTTGAGCATTGCTTTAGGACTCAGCTCTCCTGCAAAAGCTGCGTGAAATTGCGGCTGACTCTCGAGGTCTATCTTGACAACGCGCTCAAACTGCTTCGCCAGACAATTCTCGACAAGCCATGTCTTGCCCACTTGTCGCGCTCCACGAATGATCAGTGCTTTTCGCTTGGGATGTTCTGCCCACGTCAGCAGGCTCTTCTCAGCAAGTCGTTTCACGTCAATTTCTCCAGGCTCGTATTGCTTCGGCAGATCCCAAGGTCGCACTATAATAGCATGATTCCCGAATACTAAGGGATATTTAGGGATCGTATTCCCGAATAACCATGCATATTCGAGAGCTTAAGTCCCGAATACCTATGCAAATTCCGGAATAGGACTTGGTGACTGGGTGACGCCAAGACTCCCGACGCCGCCCTGACATGATGACGCCCGACCAGCAGTCATCGTCACGGCGTCAGCCCAGTCATGATGTCATCGGGCGTCACCAAGTCATCGAGTCACCGAGTCCTGC
>DMTJ01000341.1 GCA_003477185.1 Lentisphaeria bacterium | reverse complement strand
GTCTCTCAAGGCAGCGGGCTACACCACTGCCCATGTCGGAAAGTGTCATTTGCAAGCCCATCAGGATACCTCACGCAGCCACTTTCCCGCCAACCACGGGTTCTACATCAACATCGCTGGCCACCGCATGGGCCAACCGGGACGCTACTATTTTCCCCATGAAAGCGAAGGCCATCCAAATTCAAATGTGCCAGGCATAGCGGACGGAGAAGACGGCGACTACCTGACCGATGTCCTGACCACCAAGGCGATTTCGTTTATCGAAGAGCATCTTCCCGGTGATGCAGGTCAACGCCTACTTCTTTGAAATTGCCGGATACCTTTCTTGGCAGCAGGCTGGCAAAACGTTGCCTGCGCAGGGGCAATGTTTCGAGCCCGAGTAGAGGAGGCCGGTGTTGGATACGCCGTGGACGGTATCCCTGAGCGCGGTTGCGAACTCCGCAAACATCACAGATGCCTGTGGTCCTCAACCACGACCAAGGTCTCCCGCGCCAGGGACCACGTCCTTTATTGGCATCCACTTCGGCACGTCTTGACGCCGAACACAGCTGTGGCGTATCCTTAGAACAGACGAGTCATTGTCGCTGATAGGCCCGTTCTCGGAAGCAACCGCTTCATCGTCGCACAGTCTCCGAACCCCTCCGTGTAGACCCCCAACATTCGGTAGTTGTTCGGATCGCCCAGCAAGAGTTTAGCAGTTACCGAGATGAAGTATTTGATATATGTCATTTATGAAGAGCGAAGTAATCGCGCATCAGGGATCGAGATTTCGAGCGCCGCATAATCTGTCATTAGGTCAAAGACGAACATTACAGGTGTCACAGTGGCCAGCGACTCCATACCAACTGGCAGTTCCACTGGCACTCATGTCCTTCGTAGGAAATCTTGAATCCCGGGTGCCGCTACTCGGCAAAGGTCGGGTCATACGGGGCGCAGAACCCTGTAGAATCCATCAGCTGCTTCCAGCCCGCCTCGTAGCCTGGACCGGGCTGGAGCATGCCCGCCAACGGGGCGCGGATCTGGTCGGTATAGCGGTTGCCAATGAAACGGACGTTCATGGGAACGCCTGGCTGCGGATTTCTGGGGAAAATGGCGCCATACTTGGGATTGCCCCAGTGACCTGTTGACAAACTCTGCTGCCGCGGAGTCTAGAAACGCCGCGAGTCGCGCGTTAAACCGCCCCCAAAAAACTCGCTGGACGCAAGTCGCGAGTCGCTAGTCCAAAGACAGAATGGCACCCACATCACCCGTTTGCTGCCGTCTATTTCAGCGTCAGGTGTTTGATTGTGAAGGTTCGGTAGGCGACCGCGCCATGGTCGCCTTGGATGCGAACCGGCCCCCTGGCCTCTTCGGGCGCATGCTCCTTCATCGCTGAGCGAGTCGGGCCTGTGACCTCGGCGTTCTCGTGGACGAGTTGCCCGTTATGCACGACCTTTACGAATCTTGCATTCTCGGTCTTCTTCCCCGTCTCATCAAAACGCGGCGCGCGGAAGGTGATCTCGAATTTTTGCCATGTGCCCGGCGCGGTGGATGCATTTACCTTCGGGGCCTGGCCATTGTCCTTGTGCTTTCCCCAGCGTTGGTAGATGCCACCACAGTCGCCATGCTTGACTTCGGTCTTGCCAAAACTATCGAGCACTTGGATTTCGTACCGGCCCATGAAGTAGATGCCCGAATTGGACCCCTTGGGGACCATGAACTCAATGACCGCTTCAAGATCGCCGTGGAGTTCCTTCGTGAGCAAATACGCAGCGCGAGACTTTTTTACCACCACAGCAATGGCCTTGCCTGGTTTCGAAACTGTGAGTTCCTTCTCGTTCGCTGGGTTCACGATCACTTCGTTAGCAGTTGTCCAGCCCGTGGAATCTTGCCACGCGGTTAACCCATCCTTGAGCAGATCGATCGATTCCCCGGCGACGAGTGAAAACTGGGTGCAGAATACCGCGAGCACCGCGATGGTTGTGAGTTTCAGTGGGTTCGTTGTCATGGGCATGTTCCTTTTTATTTGATTAGCTTTCTTTGGCCCAATCGCGGGCAATCGGGCTTTTACACATGGTGTTGGCTTCGTCGTCTTTGACGAAAGCCTCCGTTTTGGTGTCCCACTGTAGCTTACGCCCAAGCTGGATGCAGATCACCCCCATGTGGAGCATGGTGGACATATGATGCATGTCGAGAGCTGGATACGTGGTACTCGCTCGCGACTTGACGCAGTCGAGGAAGTTTCGTTGCTCTCTAGGCGGCAGCGGTGGGTGCTTTGACGTACCTGGCTCATAGCGCTTGCGTAGGATTTTGGGATCGCTGGCTTCGATACCAGCACTCCAGGTTTTGCGTCGAATCCAGCCCGTAACCCCTTGAAACTCAAGGAAGCAGCTTTGCTCATTCCAGCCACCCCTAGGCCCATTCTGCAGATGCATCTCGACGCCGTTGCCGTAGCGGTAGGTTAAATCAAACTTAACCGGAACGTTCGTCTGCTGGCCCTCTGGAATCTCGCCGGTACCAGACACCGTCACCGGGCAGACATCAGGATCGTTTATCGCAAGCTGTGCCGTATCGCCAAGGTGCGTCCCCATGTCCAGAATGGCGCCTTTCGAATAGAGGTTGATCCCCCGCCATTGCCAAGCGCCGGTTCGTCGTGGTGTGTACTCATGGAAGGCGGCCGGACCCTGCCACAGATTCCAATCCAGATCGCTCGGCGGTGGGGCAGGGGACTCCAAGGGAAAAGTCTGCCCCGACGGGAGCTTTACTTCGACACGCTCAAGCTTGCCGATTGCTCCGTTCTTCACCCATTCCACCATCTTGTGAAAGTGGATCTGGGAGCGGTCCTCTATCCCCGCCTGAAAGACGGCGCCGTGCTTTGCGCAGGCATCAGCCAGCACGCGGCCTTCTTGGATGTTCAGCGTGGGTTTCTCGCTGAACACATTTTTGCCCGCTTCCAAGGCCATCAGCGACATCGGCACATGCCAATGATCTGGCGTAGAAATCACGACCGCATCGATAGCCGGGTCCTGAATGATCGCCCTGAAATCCTGATAGGCCTTGCAGTCGGTCGTGCCGTATCGTTCATCGACCGTCAGACGAGCCTTATTGGCTCGTTCCATGTACGCATCACACACCGCCACAACCTTAGCATCTGGATAGCCCAGAAATGCCGAAAGATTCGCATACATGCCCTGGCTGCCCATGCCGATGAAGCCGAGCGTGATCCGCTTCGATGGTGCAGTCTCGCCAAGCACACTTGACGGTATGATTGTCGGAAATCCGATCACCGCTCCCGCAGCGCCTACGCGTTGGAGAAAGGTTCTTCGATTCATCATAAGCTTACTCACTCCGTGTGATCGATTCTCGTTCTCAACCGCGGAAGGCACTGAATTGCACGGAAAGAAAACGTTTCTAGTGCCGGTTCTGCAGCGGAAAATCGCAGTTTTTCTGTGTTCATGGATTTTTCTTGCCTATCTTCAGTCTACAACTGTTAACCGTGGAGATTGTCTTCGTCACATAGCGAGGGGACCAATGCCGCTTCCATCGTCTGGTTCGGGCAGGGCTTGGCGTGTTGCCTGGAGCAGCGCCTGCCCATGAAGGGGCCCAATATGCCGCTCCGGTGCCGTAGGTGAGTTCCATGGGCACCCTGGGGCTACCGCTGGCAGAGTGAGTTCTGCCACATTTCCTGACGCGGCTTGCTGACCACCGCCTCCGGTCCGTCATTCCGGAAACGGCAGTCCAGACCCATACTCCAATTTCTTGGATGCCCCGGCGTTCAGCAGCGTTTAAATACATTTTTCGAAACTGATCGTCCGCCACAATGATAGCGGCGCGTCGCGATGTGCAAAGCAGTATGGCCGTCGAACGAACGGGTATTGGGATTGGCACCGGCAACCAGCAGTGTCTTGATCGACTCCACCTGCGAATGGCTAAGAGCCTCCAACACTGGGGTCACCCCGCCACACCGGACAGCTGGCTGTTCAAGATCACACGCCGGATTTGCGTTTCGAACTTCTAAGGCGAGCCATGCAGTCATCCCTTCGCCGACTCAAGAAGTGGCGAGGCTCGGCGCGTCAACCTACAGGTCCTGGCGTAGGTTCGAGAAGACGTTGCCAGTTGGCTCCTTGGGCAACGTTGCCTGCCACCGCTTGAGTTCTGCGAGCAGATCCTCGGCGATCCGAATCTGCTCTTCCTTCAGATTGCAGGTCTCGCCAACATCCCCGGCAATGTCGAAGAGTTCGAGATGCGACAGGTCTTGGTTGCTAACCAGTTTCCAGCGGCCCTTTACCACTGCCCAAGAGACCCAATGGTCGGGGCGCTTCGGGTCTGGCGGCCAAGCAGCGCCAATCTTCCAGAAGAGTGGCTTCTCCCGGGTTTCCTGCGAGCGATTCCCCTGCAGCACATCCAGAATGCTCTCGCCGTCCGGCGCATAGTCATGCGGCATTTTTGCCCCGGTCACTTCGCAGAAGGTCGGCAAGAGATCGACGGCATTGAGCAACGAAGACTCGTCGACCTTCCCAGCTGCGATTTTCCCGGGCCAACGGGCGATGAAGGGCACACCGACCCCACCCTCGAAGAGGGCGCCCTTGTAGCCCCGACGTCCGCCGGTTACGCCTTTCGATGCGTCGTTGCCCCAGCCGGCGCCAGTGGCGCTGTCGTATTGCAGTTGTGGTTCACCCGGATCAACCGCGCGTGATGGGCCATTGTCCGAGCTAAAAATGATGAGCGTGTCATCCAGGATGCCAAGTCGTTCGAGTTGGTCCAGTACCTGACCGATCCGTTCGTCGGCATGGGCCAGCACGGAGGCATAGATCTGATCCGCTCGTTCGAGGTGCCGAAACTTCCACTCATACTTCGGTAAGGTATGGAAGGGCGTATGTGGCTCGTGTAGCCAGACGTTGATGAAGAACGGTTTTTCTTCGGCCACGCTCTGATCGATAAACGCGGATGTCCGCCGCGCATCGTCATACCAGGGCATCTGTTCGCCGGAACAGTTATAGGCACCATAATCATCGTAGCAATAAGCCGCTGGCGTTGGCGAATCTGGGATCATGTCGTTGGCCAGATGCCACTTTCCATAATGAGCGGTTCGGTAGCCGGTCTCCTGAAGGGCGCGGGGCAGCAGGGGCGCTTCGGTGTCGAGCCAGTCCGGCATATTGCGCCGGGCATTGGTCGGCACATGGGCGAAATGCCCGTCGATGTTATAGCGTGCCGGGAAGTGCCCAGTCATGATTGTGGTCCGGCTGGGGGAGCAGACGCCGCTGGTCACCGTGAAGCGGTGAAAGTCCGTACCTTCGCGCGCCAGGCGGTCAATGTTTGGTGTTTCCACATAGGGATGGCCGTGGCAGCCCAAATCTCCCCAGCCCCAGTCATCGGCGAAGAAAAAGACAACGTTGGGTTGAGGGGAGCCGCTCTCGGCAGCGCTTGGGCTTTGCGGGGTGGCGTGCGTCGTCATGGGCATATGGCTTCTCCTAGGTAAGGATTAAAAGGGCAGCATTGTGAGTTGATCTACCGGAGACTACTACGGATACGGCGACAAATAACAGTGCATCGGTGTACAAAATATGGGATAACGAAGAACAAACAGCCAACAATCAGATACTGCCCATGGCGAGCAGATCTGAGGGATTAAGGCTATAAACTAGCGATTTGTTTTTATTCTTGCCGAAGCAATAGACCTTCGCGGGGGCGCACAACTCGCGCAAGATCGTCTCGACAGCGGGACATCAAACGAGTTGGCTGAGTTGCACATTGGCTTCGTCGCTTCAGGCGGAGCACAGCACGATGTGACCACTTGTTCGCTCCTATCCAACGGTGGAATCTGAAGCAAAAAAATACCAAGTAATTTGTGCGCATGTCGGTAGTACGATAGTCCGTTGAGGACCAGCCACGCTCGGCAGAGAGGCTTGCATGCCGTGAATCCGCAAGGAATATCTTCCTCTCGATCCCAATGACTAATCTTACCGATATCCACTGATATCGAGTCATGCCGTGGGGTTGGCCCGCGCAGGACTGCCAAGCATCTCGAAGACAATGACAAAGGAGAGCAGGTATCCTCCGCCCCGGATAATTGTCGACGATGCATGAAATGGTGCAATGACTTCAGGCTGCCGGTCGCACCTGTCTTTAGCTGGAGCGGAACGTCGCGCGAGCCATGTGCCAGGAGATAGTCTACCTCGGCCTCGGATCCGTTTTTCTCGCGGCTGTAGTAATGCATGGCTGGATCAACGAAGGTTCGGACTGCAGCGCGCAGCATCTGCCCCACGGCCTGTCAGCAATCCCACCGGTGTTACCACGAATGAGCCGATCAATCTCTGCATCGTTTTCCAACA
>DMTJ01000336.1 GCA_003477185.1 Lentisphaeria bacterium | reverse complement strand
CCTGTCCTGTGTTTGGTCGGATTGCGCAGGCTGACAAACCATAGCCGCGCCATGCCCGTATGCTATAGGTTCGTGGCAATCAGCACGGGTTGGACTACAGATCCTGCCCTTCGTTCCTCCCATTGCGGACCCAACCTGCTATGGATAACGTGCCCGCAAGCAGCCCCATACGACAGCACATCTTGAGTGGAATCGGTGTCGCGCTGTGCGCACTGGTTCTGTGTGAAGTCAATCGCCCAACCCTGTTGCCGCAAGGGCAGCTTGCGATGTTCGCAATGCTGGGAATCTGTTACCTGTTTCTCAGCGTTCCACTGTCCGAACGTTGGCGAGATTCCGCCTGGCAAAAGGCCGTCGATCATAGTCTCGCAGTTCTGGCCGTGGTGAGCTTTGGCTATGTCTTCGTACAAGTCCAGCCTCTGTTCCAAGCACTTTGGATCGATGGCGAATCGATCGGCGGACGCGCTGGCTCAGAAACCGGGATCGACGTTCTGTTTGGCACGCTGGCCCTGTTGATTGCACTCGAAGCCGCGCGAAGGACCGTCGGTTGGACCTTGCCCATCCTTACCGTTTTGTTCTTGCTGTATGCCCGCTTTGGCCGCACGATGCCCGACTGGCTGTTTCCGCACGGTGGCTTCGACTGGGCGCGCGTCACGGTACGCTCTGGGCTGCAAAATCTTGGCATCTATGGCGTGGCGCTCTACGTCATGTTCTCCTACGTCTTTCCGTTTGTGTTGTTCGGTGCCGTACTCGAACGCACTGGTGCCACCCGCTTCATCATCGACCTGGCGCGCAGGCTATTTCGGAACAGTCCCGGCGGTCCGGCGAAGGTCGCAGTGCTCAGCAGCGGGATGATGGGGTCCCTCTCTGGCAGCGCAGTTGCGAATACCGCAACTACCGGAACCTTTACCATCCCAATGATGAAAAGCTCCGGATTTTCGCCGCACGCCGCTGCCGGGGTCGAAGCCGCAGCAAGCTCTGGTGGCGCGCTGATGCCGCCGATCATGGGAGCAGGCGCCTACATGATGCTCGAGATGGTCGAGCCATCGGTCACCTATTTGCAGATCATTCGCGCTGCCGCTATTCCCGCGATCCTTTATTATTTCTCCCTGCTACTGGTGGTCCATTTCCACAGCAAGCGCATTGGAGCCACAGATGCTGCCGATGCTGAGCCGGAGAAGATCATATTGTCCCGCCCCCGAGCCATCATCTGCGCCATAGCGTTTGGCTCGTTGCTAGTCGCCCTACTATTCGGCTATTCTCCGGCCAGAGCAGTCTCGCTCTCCTTGCTCGCGATTCTCCTCGCGGCACAGAGCCAGCGCGCTACCCGGCTGAACTGGCAAGATATCGGCATAGCAGCGCGTAAGTCAGCCCAAGGCGGCGTCTCTCTTATCGCTGCAACGGCCTGCGTGGGCGTGATTCTCGGCGTTGTGACCTTAACTGGGATTGGCGCCCGCTTGCCGAGTGTGTTGCTGCCAGTTGCGCAGGACAGCATGGGAGCGGCGCTCGTCCTGCTCATGGTCTCGACGATCATCCTCGGGATGGGCCTCCCGTCTGCGGTCTGCTATCTACTGATGGCCACATTCGTGGGGCCGGTTCTGGGGAATATGGGAATCGAGCCGCTTGCTGCGCACCTCTTCATCTTCTACTTCGGCATGATGTCCATGGTCACACCGCCAGTTGCGCTAGCAGCCTACACCGCAGCGGCCATCTCTGAGGCTCCCATTATGCAGACAGCCGCCTGCGCCTTTCTCTTTGCCTTGGCCGGCTTCATCCTTCCCTACGCGTTTGTGCTGCATCCTTCGCTGTTGTTGATTCCCGAGGAGAATGGCTTGCTGTGGCCAGCTCTCGAGAACATTGCTGCCTGCGCCTTTGGCGTCTTGCTCCTGGCCGTGGCCGTCACTGGCTACTGCTGCCGACTCGTGCCCGCCGGGGCACGCGGAATCCTGGCTTTAGCCGCCATCTGCCTGATTGTTCCTCCGGGCCCTGCGCCGTTATTGGTCCGCTGCTTGGCGGCTAGCCTTGGTCTTTTCCTGCTCCTCTTTCTGCGAATTGCGCCTCCCCCGGCCCCATACCGTGACGGGCATTCTGTTTGAGGCCTCGGGCCTTCCCTGATTGCGGACTGCGCGTAGCCCGGTAAGTTCGCGCGCTCGTGCTCCAATGGAAAGGGAGCCGTTCTTCAAGGAGAGAAATTTATGAAACAGCTTCGCGCAGGAATCATCGGCGCGACCGGGATGGTCGGCCAGCGTTTTATTCACCTTCTAGCAGATCACCCTTGGTTCACTGTGACCGCTGTGGCTGCAAGCCCACGCTCCGCTGGCAAGACCTATGCCGAAGCGGTGGAAGGACGCTGGGTGATGCCTACTGCCCTGCCCTCTTCCGTGGCCTCGTTGACCGTATTGAATGCGACAGATGTCGATGCCGTGGTCGCCGAAGTGGACTTTGTGTTCAGCGCGGTGGACCTCGACAAGGCCGCAATTCGCGAGATCGAGGATGCCTACGCTAAGGCCGAGTGCCCCGTCGTGTCGAACAACTCCGCGCATCGCTGGACCGAAGACGTGCCGATGGTCATACCGGAGTTGAACCCTGAGCATTTCGAAGTCATCGCGGCGCAACGCGAGCGTCTCGGCACCACGCGTGGCTTTGTCGCTGTGAAACCAAATTGCTCGATCCAGCCCTATATGCCGGTGCTGCACGCGCTCGCAGACTGCGGGCTCGAAGCCGTATCCGTCGTCACCTATCAAGCGATATCGGGTGCCGGGAAGACCTTCGATTCTTGGCCCGAGATGGTCGACAACGTCATCCCGTATATTGGCGGCGAAGAGGACAAGAGCGAGCGTGAGCCACTTCGCATCCTTGGGGCCGTGGTTGATGGCCGCGTGGTTTGCGCCAAAGAGCCCGTCATTTCCGCGCAATGCATTCGCGTACCGGTCAGCGACGGGCACATGGCGGCAGTCTCCGTGCGCTGCCATAAAAAGTTGCCTCTGGATGAGATCCGAGAGCGCCTGGCCAACGCTGGCGGGCTCCCGCAGAGTTTAGGCCTTCCTTCGGCCCCCACGCCGTTTGTTACACTATTCGATGAGAACGATCGCCCGCAAACCAAGCTCGATCGCGATATCGGCAATGGCATGGGCGTCGCCCTTGGCTGCCTTCGGACAGATGCCATCTTCGATTTCAAGCTAGTCGCCTTGAGCCATAACACAGTTCGAGGTGCAGCAGGCGGCGCAGTCCTGATCGCTGAATTGCTCCACGCACAGGGCTATCTTCAAGCATGAGCCAGACCAGCACACTTCTCAGCAAGTCTCCGCACACTTTCTATGGGCTCATTGGCTTGGATGGGTACGTGGACCAGATCATTCGCGTTGTCGATTCCGTCGAGAACGGCAAGAAGATCCACATCCGGAACATCGGGCAATTTGGCCAGCGGATTCTCGGCGCCAGCGGGAAAAGCACCGCTATGGAACTCGATATCCAGGCCGATAAACTCGGGGGTAACGGCCCGATCATGGCCAACTCGCTGGCTCAACTCGGGTTGCCGCTCAGCTGCCTCGGCGCATTTACCGCAGACGGCAGCATCCATCCCGTATTCCAAGAGATGGCAGGGCGCTGTGAACTCATCTCACTTTGCGATGCCGCTCGCACAGACGCCTACGAGTTCGAAGACGGCAAGATCATGTTTCAGCGCCAGGCAGGTCTGCCCACGTTGGACTATCAGCAGATCGTGGACCGCGTTGGCGTAGAGCCCCTCCGGGCCTTGTTTGAACGTGCCGACCTGGTCGCCTTGAACCACTGGGCTTCCCTGCCGCATATGGACGAGATTTGGCTGAACGTGC
>DMTJ01000065.1 GCA_003477185.1 Lentisphaeria bacterium | reverse complement strand
CCTCGGCGTTCCGCTTTCGCCAGGCGGGGCCTCGCTCGTGAATCTGGCCAGGGTGCACGCACCAGCCACTCTGACAATCAAGCTTCGAGTCGCCTGCGATGTCCGCAACCCACTCTACGGGACCGAAGGCGCGGCGGCGGTCTACGGCCCGCAGAAGGGCGCGACTTCTCTTGACGTGGCGGTGCTCGACGAAGGCCTGCGGCATCTCGGAGAAACGACGGCACCCGGGCTCGCCGCACGGCCCGGCAGCGGTGCAGCTGGCGGGCTGGGCTTTGGGCTGCAAGCCTTCTGCAACGCGGACCTGGAGCCGGGCGCGGCACTTATTGCCGACATCATCGGACTCAACGCAGCTATCAGCAACTCAGATCTTATTCTGACGGGAGAAGGCAGATCCGATACCCAGACACCAAACGGCAAGGCCTGTGCTTTTGTCTGCGCACGAGCAGCGGCACTCGACCGGCCCTGTGTCGTCCTATCCGGCTCAGTCAGCGACGAACTGCGCGCAAGCGGCCTCCCGGGAGCCACGATCTTGCGCGCGATAAGCCCAGCAAGCCAATCATTAGCTGAGCAGTTGCGCGACACCGCCGTAAATCTGGAGCGAGCCACTCGCGACGTCGTTGCGGAGTGTTTGCAAAACCAGGCCTGCGGAGCGCCGAAAGGCCCTCGCATTTGTCCCACGAATTTATGATTCACCACTTTAGGAGCCTGTCGGACTTCTAGCCAGGCTTTTGAGTGAACTTGAATAAAGACACAGCTTGGTGTCGCACAACTCAATCAAGTCGCCGTCTTTCAGCACGACCGTGCGCTGCTTCTCACCATTCACGAGAGCTCCATTTCTGGTGTTTAGGTCGTTCAAGACCCGCCGGCCCTCCATGCATGCAAGCTCGCAATGATGCCTTGAAGCAAAACGCGAGGCAACAACAACATAGTTGTGTTCCTCTCCGTCGATCGTGTATCGATCCGCCATGAGAGTTACTGCCCAGCATTCATTGCTGTGCTCACCGATCAACAGCAGGCCGTGCTCCATCCGTCGCTCTGAGCCAGAATCATGGGGCACCAAATAAAGAGCCACCGGATCGTCCGGGCTCACCGCCAATGCGCTCAGTAACGCCGACTTGGCCTCCGCTCCGTTCCCGGAGTGCTCAGGCGCAATCGCATGATTCGCGTGAAGCTGCGCAGACGCAGGGGCACCCTCGTGAACCGTCACATCGACAGCTGTCGCCTCCTTTGAGCGGCCCGAACTGACCAGCAATCGACTCAACGCGTCCACTGCCCCCAGTCGCTGAAAATCGAAAAATGTTGCATGCACCATGGCCGCGCGTATGCTACTTTCGGCCGCCAGACGCTCGTCTTGCTGCAGAAAAATCATGCCCCTATCCAGTAGAAACGGGAGCTCCTGACTGCTAAAAGAGTTTCGCGTCTCTGAAGCTGATAGGGCGCGCTGAAAGTTTCCGTTTCTAATATCGCGGAGAAAGCCCAGATGTGCGGTCAAGCCGGAATCCGGAGCGATCTGTCGCAGGGAATCAAGATTCTCCTGCGCTCGCTCGGCATCAACGGCATTCAGCGCGCAGAGGCTAGCGGCGTACAGCAGTTTGGGAGAATCCTAGTCACGCTGCAGCGTTATGTATAGCTCTCGAACCGCCGTGTCATGATCACCCCGCGTCAGGCTCCGCATCGCCTGGTCAAACTGCCCCAGCTGGGCAATCCGGTGCGAGGGATGCGACCTATCAATCTTCTTTCGGGAAATCGTTTCTGTAAGATTGCGGCGCTCCACCCCTCATGACGAGCGAGATACAGGCCCTCGCGCGAGCCCCATATGTTCCAGCATAGAATTAGTTTCCCCTATTGCGAGAACTGTGTGCTGCATATTGGCTGGCCGCACGAGCAAGCTAGCTCTTACGGGCTCCGGAGAAAAACGTCAGAAAACAGGTCTACGCCACATCCGCGAAGTACCGTTCCATTCGTCGAAAAACAACGAGCCCTCCCACAAAAATGACGACACTGCTGGCGGCACCCGGCACGATCAGTTCCCAAGGCATAGGGCGCGTCTGCAGGATTGCAGCACGAAAGCCTTCGATCACGCCGGCCATTGGGTACAACCCATACCACATCTGGTACGTCTCGGGAATCTTGGATGCTGGCCAGGCAACCGGAGCCGCGAACAGCATAAGTTGTGTCATAAAGCCGAGGGCGAAGCGCACGTCCCGGTATTTAACGGCAAGCGCGGAAAGCCACATCCCCAATCCGAGGGCAGTGAGCATCATGATTGCGATCAGCAATGGCAACACCAAGAGATCGGCGGACAGGGCAAAACGATGGCCCGTAGCAAGGTAGGCGAGCATCAGCAGAACAAGCATGCAGCTAGCGATAATGAAGTCGATAAGCTTGGCGATCACTGGCGTTGCCGGGAAGAACAGGCGGGGCATGTAGACCTTCGTCAACAGCCGGGTGTTCCCCACCAGACTATTCGTGGAGGCATTAGTCGCACTCACGAAGTAGGTCCACGGAACCAAGGCAACGAATGAGAATAGCGCGTAGGGACGCCCCTGGCTGTCTATCTCCAACAATCGCCCAAACACAACAGTGAATACCACCATGTGAATGAGCGGGTGCAACACAGCCCAGCCAACGCCAAGGATGCTTTGCGCGTATCGAGCCTTGATTTCGCGCCAAACCAGAAACCAGAACAGATCACGGTGGCAAAAGAGCTCCGCCCAGTCGATGCCACGCCACGGGGACATCGGCACGATCTCTGTCTCGTGCGGGTCAAATGATGGATCAGGTGCAGACATCAGCCACGGAACGCTCCCAAAAATGAGGACCAAATAGCTACAAGATCGCGCTCACGTCGTTTTACGCCATACTTCACGCCCCAATTTGGCGAGCTGGCAGGGCCAATCTAGGTAGGGGAATTGAATTGATGGATAGAATGTTGTCTAAACCGCGTTGACGGACGCGGGTCCGATACTTAAATTCCCTGCTTCATTTTTCTCGCCGTAAACCTGACAGAGCCGCTGTGAAAGTCGTCCGTTCGTATCTCATGCTAACGAAGCCAACAATCATGTTGTTGGTGGTGATCACTGGTGCCGCTGCGCTGGTGATGGAAGCAACCTTCTTGACACGGCCGCTGGACGCAATCTTGGTGCTGCTCGGGCTGTTCATGACGGGCGGCTCGGCGAACGCACTCAATCAATATTTCGAACGGGATATCGACGCGCAGATGGCCCGCACCAAGGACCGCCGCCCCCTGCCACTGAAAGAGATCACGAGCCGCGCTGCTCTCACCTTCGCCGTTTCTATTGGCCTCGCAGGCGTCGCCCTGTTTGCTATTCGCTTCAACATCCTAAGCGCTGCGCTGGCTCTAGGCACCATTTTGTTTTACGGCCTGTTTTACACCTTGTTGTTGAAGCCACATACAGCCCAAAACATTGTGATCGGCGGCGCAGCGGGTGCCATGGCACCGGTCATCTCATGGGCTGCAGCCACCAATGGTAGCGCCATTGAGCCATGGTTACTGTTTTTGGTTATTTTCCTCTGGACCCCGCCGCATTTCTGGGCACTAGCGCTCTACCGCAAAAGCGACTACGAAACCGTAAAGCTGCCTATGATGCCCATCGTCCATGGTATTGACGCCACTTTGAAGCAGATGGTGTGGTATTCTATCGCCCTAGTGATCGTAACCTTAGTACTCGGCCTGTTCGGGACGGGCTATGTTTATGTCGTAGCCGCAATCGTGCTTGGCGTCATCTTCATGCAGAAGATGCTCTTGGCCTACAAAGAGCGCACTGCCCAATCTGAGATCCGCCTCTTTCTATTTTCAATTGTCTATCTCCTGGCGCTATTCAGCGTTATCATCCTAGAGGGGATGACTGGTCTTAATCGTTGGAGATACGGCGCTTAGCGCGTACGAGGGTAATATTTTGGCACAGATTTTTCCTACATGGACGACGCCGGTGACATTAGTGGTAATCCACGCGGCCGCACCAGCACCATTGCTTATCGCAGGACTCCTATGGTGGTTCGGCTCCCCGAAATATACGGATGTCGGCTATCAGCCGGAACAACCCGTTCCGTTCAGTCATAAGGTGCATGCCGGCGATCTTGGAATCGACTGCCGATACTGCCATGCGAGTATCGAAGAGTCGCACGAGGCAAATATCCCACCAGCACAAACCTGCATGAACTGCCATCGTTCAATCAAAAAGAACAGCGAGGCGCTTGCACCAGTTCGCGAAAGCTATGAAACTGGCAAGCCTATCAATTGGGTCCGCGTCCACAAGTTGCCGGAATACGCCTATTTCGACCATAGCGTTCATTTGAAAGCTGGAGTTGGCTGCACCAGTTGCCACGGTGATATCGACCGCCAGGAGATCGTCACCCAGCGTGAGACCCTCAGCATGGGCTGGTGCCTCGATTGCCATCGCCATCCGCACCAACATATCCGCGACCTCACCGAGACAAGTGTGACGGACATGGAATGGCAGCCTGCGAAGGGCCAATACAACGCTGCCGAAGCAATTATCCAAGAAAAAGAGTTGAGCCCCCCAGAGGACTGTGCCGCATGTCATCGATGAATCAGGAAAGCCCTGCTAAAACGACCCTGTGGCGTGCCGCCGACGACGCACTCAGCGGTCAGGACCGCAGCGTCGCAACACCCACTGGGCCCGCGGATCCTATTGGATCTGGTGATAACGCTGGCGAAATTGATCGTCGCAGCTTCATGAAGCTGATGGGAGCCTCCATGGGCCTGGCTGGCTTGACCAGCTGTCGACGCCCCGTGCAGACGATCGTTCCCTACAGCACCCAGCCCCCCGAATATGTTCCCGGCAAGCCCGTCTACTTTGCCACCACGCTTACCCGCGACGGTGAGGCAGTCGGCGTCTTGGTTGAGAGCCACGAAGGCCGTCCCACTAAGATCGAGCCCAACCCCAGCCATCCAGGCAGCGCAGGCGGCGTCAGCTCATTTGAGCTCGCATCAATTCTTACTCTCGCTGATCCCGATCGCCCACGTGACGTCACCTACACAGGTGGAGATTCTACTTGGGACGCATTCCTGGAAGATTGGAGGGCACATCCCGTCGCCCCCAATGGCCTGGGCCTTGCCGTTCTGGTAGACCCGTATCACTCTGCTGCGATTCAGGCTGAGATGGTCAAACTTAAGGCGAAGTACCCCGCTGCCATTACCGCAGCCTGGGCACCCGTCAGCGATTCCAACATTCACGATGGCCAGAAGGCGGCCATGGGCAAGGCTGTTCGTGGCGTCCCCGACCTGACAGACGCAAAAGTCATCCTCGCGCTCGATTCGGACTTTCTTCACCTCGAAACCGATGCAGTACGGCACACCAAGGCCTTTGCAGACGGCCGGCGAGTCCATGGTCGCAAGGACGCCATGAACCGCCTCTATGTCGCGGAACACTCGTTTAGCGTCACCGGCGGAATGGCTGACCATCGCGTCCGCGTTCGCCGTTCGGACATCCCAGCCGTCGTCGCGGCACTAGCCCGTCGGCTAGCCGCCCCCAAGTCCGGAGATGGTTTCACACCCAAGCGCATCCCCGGACTCGCCGCAATCCCAGAACTTCCGCTCCCCGCAGGAGTCACCGACACTTGGATTGGTGCCGTTGCCGCTGACCTCGCCCAAGCCGGCAAACACTCCGTAGTCCTAGCTGGCCGCGGCCAAAGCGCTTCCGTCCATGCAGTGATCGCAGCCTTGAATGATGCGCTGGGCAACGCGGCTCAGGATGGCACCCTCTCCTACGTCGAAGCCCCCGACGCTCGTGATTCCTCACTCACTGAGTTGACGGGACTGGTCACGGCGATGAATAGCGGCGCAATCACAACGCTTGTCATTGTTGGCCCCAATCCTGTTTTGACTGCCCCGGCTGATCTTAAGTTTGCCGAGGCCCTCGAAAAGATCGAGCATTCGGTCCACTTGAGTCACTACTACGACGAGACCAGCGAATTCTGTAAGTGGCACCTGCCACGCAGCCTCGAGCTGGAATGCTGGGGCACTCCGCGCACTACCGATGGGACCATCGGCATTACCCAGCCACTCATCGCCCCTCTGCACCATTCCATCAGTGAACTGGAAGCACTAAGTCTGCTACTTGGCAACGCTGAAAGCGGCTATGAGCTCTGCCGCGCTACGGTCGGCAAGAATGATGCTGCCTGGAAATCAATTCTGCACAACGGCGTCGCCGAAGGCACCAAGTACGGCGATCCCTACGCCTCGATCAACGAAACATCACTGACCGCCCAATTGAAGCGCCAGACGCTTACCGCTGGCCCCGATTTCGAAATTGCACTCGCTGCGTCGCCCACGCTTTACGACGGCCGGTTTGCAAATAATGGCTGGATGCAGGAACTGCCATCGCCAGTGACCAAGCTGGTCTGGGACAACGCCGCTATTGTCAGTCCGGCAACGGCCCGTGACCTTGGGGTGAGTCAAGAAGATCTCGTGACCGTGACTACCGCTGGCACCACACTCACTCTCCCGGTATTTGTTCTGCCTGGCCATTCGGATAAATCTGTCTCCGTAGACCTCGGCTTCGGCCGAAACCTTGGTGCAGTTGCAGAAGGCGCAGGCGTCAATGCCTACCCACTTGCAACCTCTGCTGCCTACTCCGGCGGCAAAGCCAAGGTTACCAAAACATCTGGCACTTATCCGCTTTCAACCACGCAAAAGCACCATAACATGGACGGCAATGAGCTGGTCAAGAAAATCAGCGGCGACCGGCCCTTGATTCTCGAAGCGGATCTCCTCAATTTCGCTGAGAAAGGCGAAAGCGCTCTGACGCCACCTGTGCATAACCCAACGGTCGGCGCCCTCTGGAAAGAGCATGAATACACCGAGGGCAATCAGTGGGGCATGGCAATCGATCTGAATGTCTGCACCGGTTGTAACGCCTGTGTGACCGCCTGTCAGAGCGAGAACAACATCCCTGTCGTCGGCAAAGAGAATGCTGGCTACGGTCGTGAATTACACTGGATTCGGACCGATCGCTACTTCAAAGGCGACGAAGACGATCCGGAATTGCGCGTTCAGCCCGTACCCTGCATGCATTGCGAGATGGCACCGTGCGAGCAGGTCTGTCCGGTCGGTGCGACCAGCCACACAAAGGACGGCCTGAACGCTATGACCTACAACCGCTGCATCGGGACGCGCTATTGCGCAAACAACTGCCCTTACAAGGTCCGACGCTTCAACTTCTTTAACTTCACCAAGAACGGCCCCGAGACCAACGTGCGTGGCGAGACGGCTGAGACTACGACCCAGAAGCTCTCGCAGAATCCCGACGTCACTGTCCGTTTCCGCGGGGTCATGGAGAAGTGCACCTACTGTGTACAACGCATCAGTCAGGCGCGCATCTCTGCCAAAGTAGATGGGCGCGCCCTCAAAGACGGCGATGTCACGACTGCCTGTCAGCAGGCATGTCCTGCTGGCGCAATTGCCTTTGGCGATATCAACGACAAGACTAGCCATGTTTCAGCATGGAAGGCAAACGAGCGAAACTACGCCCTATTACCCGAATTGCTGACCCGTCCGAGGACCACTTACATGGCTAGGCTGCGGAATCCCAACCCAAGACTGAATGGCTGAGATGGCTGAGATGGCTGCTGCAACAGATACAACACAAGAGCCCTTGGTTCAGGGGAATCACGACTTCCATTCGGTGTCCGACACAATCGGTCGCATCGCCGAGCAGGAGCTAGCTAAGACCCCAATCGGCTGGTACGTCGCCTTTACGATCTCTGCGAGCGTCGCAGGTTTACTCGGACTCCAGATTTTCTGGTTGTTCTGGAAAGGCACAGGGGTCTGGGGGCTGAATAACCCGGCTGGCTGGGGCTGGGCGATTGTGAACTTCGTGTTTTGGGTAGGTATCGGCCACGCCGGTACACTCATTTCCGCCATCCTCTTCCTCCTGCGACAGCAATGGCGTACGTCCATTAACCGCGCCGCCGAAGCCATGACCCTGTTTGCAGTCGTCTGTGCCCTTGTATTCCCCGGGATTCACGTCGGCCGCGTCTGGGCCGTCTATTACCTCTTCCCCTTGCCTAATCAGATGGCGATGTGGCCGAACTTTCGCAGCCCACTGCTGTGGGATGTGTTCGCTGTCAACACCTACTTCACCGTCTCGCTGCTATTCTGGTACGTCGGGCTGATCCCGGACTGGGCCACCATGCGCGACCGTGCGACCAATCGCTGGCGCCAGATCATCTACGGTCTGCTCGCCCTCGGCTGGCGCTCAAGCAACCGTCACTGGAGTAACTACGAGAAGGCTTACTTGATTCTCGCCGGCATCGCCACCCCCCTCGTGCTTTCCGTACACACCGTCGTGAGTTTTGACTTTGCGGTCAGTATTCTTCCTGGCTGGCACACCACCATCTTCCCGCCATATTTTGTCGCGGGCGCGATCTTCTCAGGGTTTGCTATGGTGATCACCCTCATGGTGGTGGTGCG
>DMTJ01000458.1 GCA_003477185.1 Lentisphaeria bacterium | reverse complement strand
GCTAGTGGCTTGGCGGCGGTTTCTCGATGGCCGAGTAATGGCGATGGACCGGGTGGTGGTGAGGGCACCTGCGCGCGGCAAGGCTGGAGAGCTGACTCTGGTCCCGGTGGCTGTGGGGTTCGATCCTGACGGCGAGGCGGGGACGGCGGGGATTGATGAGCTGTTGACTGTTTCTATGCGCGAGCCGCTGCCAGCATACTTGCACCCGGAGGCGTCCGCGGGGATGCGACTGGAGCTGAGCACGAATGCAGCGCTGGAGTTGGTCCTTACGGTGGAGAGTGTGGACGACCGGGGGAGTGGGCTGCGGATCCTGCTGGATGGGAAGCCGATCTCCGAGACAAGCTGGCCAGTTGCGAAGTTCGCAACCGGGGCACGGATGCGGGTGCGGATTCCGGGGGGAGCCCATGTTGTGGAGTTGGCGTGCACTGGCGCGGGGTGGCTGCGGTGGTCAAGTATTCGGCTGGAGCCGGCGGACGAGCAGGTGATGGCGTTACGTTGCGACTCGGTGCTGGCGGCTCGCACGGGCCTGATCTACGTGGAGAATTCGTCGGAGCTGGCGGTGGCTGGGGCGCTACTCAGCCTGCCGGGTTTGGGGTCGGGGACGAGCCGGGAGGTGCGGATCTGGGATCTGGCTACTGCCAAGCCTGGGTCGGCACTGATGAAACTAGGGGACGCCGAAGTGGCGACTTGGGTGTTGCCGAGGGTTACGGGGAACCTGGCGCTGGTGCTCACAGAACCACAGAAGAGGCGGCGGCGCAGTAGGCCTCGGTAGAGGGCTCAGTCGCGGCGGCGGAGGGCAAGGCCGAAGTTTCCGCGATCCCGCCAGCCTGCGTAGGCCTCGATCCACGGCGACTGGAGGCTGAGAAAGGGCAGGACGATGGGCCCGGTGTGAAGGACTGTGGCATTGATGCCATATGGTCCCCAAACGCCATCTGGGTTGATGCCGTAACGGCAGAAGTCCCGGTCTGAGATGCCAATGATGTAGTGGGTGAAGTTATGCAGCGGATTGCGTCGGTTCCAGCTACGGAGGCGCTTGTCCGGGTGAAGGTCTGGCTGCCACCAGTCGGGCAATGGGGAGTCTGTGTTGGCCAGCCACCAGGCTGGATTTGCTTTGCGAACTCCGCAAAGGTAGCTGCCCTTGTACTCAGGAATGGTGGCTTTGCGACAGGCTCGATGCGGTGAGCTGGAGACACAGCCCGCGCAGAGCAATCCTACAAAAAAGTAATACAATATTGTAGGAAACGTATTTGGCGGTTGTGCCTTCAGGCAGGAAACAGCGGGGTTGGTTGTCGTTGGCATGGTTTCTGCTTACATTTCCGTGGTGATGTTGGTTCACAATGGGACTTGTGAACGAAATGGCAACCCTAATAGGGCGAGGAATGAGGATGAGGCATTGGAAACACGGGATGGGGCTCGGGCTGACGCTTGCAGCGTTCGGCAGCTGGGCGCAGGAGTTGGGAGAGGCAGCAGAGGTTGTGGCGCCGCTTCCGATTGACACAGGAACGACAGCTTGGATGCTGGCATCAACAACGTTGGTTCTATTGATGATCCCGGCACTGGCCATGTTCTATGGCGGCCTGGTCCGGACAAAGAACGTGGTGGGCACGATGATGCACAGCTTCGGTTCGATGGCTGTGATCGGTGTGGTCTGGGCAGTGTGTGGCTACGCGATGTGTTTTGGCGTGAGTAATGGCTGGTGTGGCTGGGACAGCTCGCTGATCCTGCTCGGCAGTGCGGACTCCGCACTTTATGAAATAGAAGTGAACGGGGTGGCAATGGCGATCCCGACTCTGGTGTTTGTCATGTTCCAGGGCAAGTTCGCGATGATTACCCCGGCGATTCTGGCTGGTGCGTTTGCGGAGCGCGTGCGTTTCGGTGGGTTTCTGGTGTTGATCACGCTGTGGAGCCTGCTGGTGTACAACCCGCTATGCCATTGGGTCTGGGGCGGCGGCTTCCTAACAGGGAAGGCGATCGACTTTGCCGGTGGCACGGTGATCCACATTTCGGCTGGCGTAGCCGGTCTGGTAATGGCGCTCTATTTGGGCACTCGTCGTGGCTATCCGAAGGTGGCGATGCATCCGAATAACCTGGTGATGACGATGGTGGGCGCTGGTCTGCTTTGGGTAGGCTGGTTCGGTTTTAACGCGGGTAGCTCTGTTGCCAGCGGCCTGCAGACTGCACAGGCTCTGGCTGTGACGCAGATCGCTGCCGCTGCCGGTGCGTTGGCCTGGATGTTGGTTGAATGGTTGCATCATCGTAAAGCAACGGGTCTGGGTCTAGTGTCTGGTATCCTTGCTGGCCTGGTGGTGATCACACCTGCTGCCGGTGATGTGCAGGCGCTTGGCGCGATCGTGCTGGCTGTGCTGGCTTCGGTAGGGTGCTACATGGCGATCCAGCTGAAGAATAAGCTTGGCTACGATGACACGCTGGATGTATTTGGGATTCATGGCGTGGCCGGAATCATCGGCGCGATTGGCCTGACATTCTTCATGCGCAATGCGCCGGATAGCTTCAGCCAGCAGCTGTGGTATCAAACTGAAGGTGTGTTGGTTTCGGCGATCTACGCTGGCGTTGTGAGCCTGATCTTGGTAATCCTGGTGGATAAGACAATCGGTCTGCGCATGAGCAAGGACGACGAGAATGCGGGTATGGACAGCAGCCTTCACGGTGAGCATGGTTACGGCCTGCTAAACCTTAATTGAGCAAGCGGAGAAAAGAACGATGAAGCTTGTCACAGCAATCATTCAGCCGGATAATCTGGACGCGGTTCGCGAAGAACTGATTGGAGCCGGAATTAGCCGCATTACCGCCAGCCGTTGTACCGGGCGCGGAAATGCAGAAGCCGTGGACCTTTATCGTGGCCAACAGGTCGCACCTGGGTTGATTCCCAAGGTGCGCCTGGAAATCGCGGTGAACCAAGAATTCGTGCAGATAGCAATCGATGCGATCGTCAAGGGCGCTCGCACGGGTGCTGTCGGCGATGGTAAGATTTTCGTCACCACGCTGGACGAAGTGGTTCGAATCCGAACTGGTGAGACAGGGTCGGACGCTATCTAGGAATTGAGCGTCTGCCCTCTCTGAGCCAAGGCACTGAGTGCGCGATCGCATCGCGAGGCGCGCTCAGTGCTTTTTTGCGTTCAGGCGGTGCGGTGTTGGAGCCGAAGCCCGAGGTAGGATTCCATCTCCCGGCCGTAGTCGGTGTCGAGACTGGCAACGAGGAGCTGGCGATGAATGAGCCGCACGCCGCTGTCGCCGGTGTCAGCCTCGCCCGCGCTGGCGAAGCGATCCTGTGGGTTGACGGCCAACAGCCGCCGCAGAATTTCCATGAGCAACGTATTTTCGCGCAGTTCGGGCGCGAGGTAGCTACCGATTTTTTCGGGCAGCTGGAGCTTGAAGGCGAGGATGTCTTCTTCGGAAGTGGCGGTGTCGATCAGGTGGCCGCCATGGAGAAGCTCAAGCGCGACAATCCCAGCGCTGTAGAGGTCTGATTGGGGGGTAAGTCGCTGGCGCTGGTGCACCTCTGGCGCCATATAGAGATAGCTGCCAAGGAGGATATTCTCGGGGTTCTCGGCGGGGATGGCACGGCCAAAGTCAATGAGTTTGACGGTACCAAAGCGGTCGACCATGATGTTGGACGGCTTGATGTCACAGTGGATATAACCGACTTGATGGAGAACGTCGATACCGCGGAGCACTTTCCGCAGGATGTAGAGTGCGATTCCCGCCTGGAGGGACCGGTGCCGGTTGAAGATAACGCGGTTGAAGTGTTCCCATTGCTTAGGTGCCAAGGGGTCCTTTAAAGCGGCATGTGCCTTCCGGTCAAGTACTTGATCCAGGCTGAGACCCTCGATGTTCTCCATGAGCATCATCCCGACGCCATCATTCTCGTACATCCAGTTACAGCTCACGAGGTTGGGGTGCGAGAGGCGCTGAAGGACCCCGACCTGGATGGCGATGCGCTGGATGTCTACTTCGTAATCTTCGAAGGCGCTATAGACGGAGGGATCGAAGATCTTGAGTGCATGATGGGTGACACAGGCGCGATGGGAGCGCCGTTCGAGGCCCATGACTACGCCTTGGGAGCCCCGTCCGAGTAATTTAGTGACGTTGTAGTCTAGCTCAATGGACAGATCTTTGGCGAGTTGTAGGTCACGAAACGCATCGTAGGCAAAAATTAGAGACTGGTCATCGCTCGTGCGCCGCAAGGGATTGGGGCGGCTGAGTTGGTCCTCTGAGAGAACGAGTGTGGGGGCCAAGTCTTCTTCTGGGGGGGGCATAGTGGTTCCGCAACAGTTTCAGAGAAATTAGGGGGTGTCAGAGCGTCGGATCGCTCTCAGGAGAATGCCGGATGCGCAATCTTTCGCAGCCGGTAAGAACCCAGCTGAGCATGGTTGGATAGGCAGTGTACTTGTTGCCGTAGAGCAAGGTAGCCAGAATGGACATCGGCCAGCAGATGGCGCTGATGACGAGCACGATCTTTTCGTCGGGCCAGCTAGGATCCAGATGCGCTGTGGTGTAGACAGCAATGGCCAGAAAGCCGATTGGCAAGGCAATGGCGAGATGCGCGAGCAGCCCGCAGATTAGGAGGGTAATTCCGCTTAAGATGCGCATGGCTCTAGCCTGTTAGGGCTGGATAAAGTGAAAGGTGCCCCAGCGGCGCGGGGTGAGGGTGACTTCGCTGGTCACGTCTGAGATTAGCTTGGTGTTGGGATTACTCCAGAAGGCGCGCTCGATAGTCTGCCGTCCTGT
>DMTJ01000194.1 GCA_003477185.1 Lentisphaeria bacterium | reverse complement strand
CAGGGGTTGGGATCTCTTTTGGACTGACACCCTGATCCAGCATTTGACGCAAGATCGCAATCTGCATCGCTCGCGGCCTTTCTTCGATCCCTATTTCAGGGCCGCTGGCAGGCATCTTTTCATCAGCACTCACGGCATAGTCTCCAATCTCATCAGCTCCGCTGTGCAGTTCTTTCCGCACGAAGGTTTCCTGTTGGTCATTCGCCCGATGCGGCGCGTAATGACGAATCAGTAGAACGATATGCTTCCCGGCAACGCACTCCAAGATCAGACGCAACCTCGCGCTATTTCGACGCAGCCACGATACCACATCACCGGCAGCTGCAGCACGCATCAGACTCAAGCCGGCAAATGCTGCATCGTCTTGCCGTAAGTCTCGCTCGTCTGTGGTGGCGAGTGCTACAAGGGTGTAGCGAAGTTGCGGCAGGTTAAACTGCACCTGAGGTTGAACCTCTCCTGCAACGTAGCTCAGATTGAACAGATCGCGCACGTCGGGCGCCTGCTCCTTGAGCTTATGGCCGATAAACACACCGGATTGCAACTCAATCGCCACATCATCCCAGTCCACCGCCCCTCCTAGGCTATCCGGCACAACTTCTCTCAGGAATCCTCGCGCGGCAGCCAACCCCGAACAGTCGGTAAACTATCTAAATCGTCATCGTCCGTGTACTATCTTCCTCCCGGTAAATTACTGTTAATCTCCTAGGCTTTCTGTCACGCAGCCGATTTCAATTCAGGAACCTGCGAAGGTCCCTTGCTCGATGCAGTCGTGCAGGGGTGCAAGATTCGCGCTTGGCAGCATACAGTACCGCCCTGTTCCTACCGTGAATTCGAGATTTCCATGACACAACGCAAGATCCTCGTCACCTCTGCCTTGCCTTACGCGAACGGCAGCATCCATATCGGCCACCTGGTAGAATATCTGCAGACTGATATTTGGGTGCGCTTTCAGAAGATGCGCGGCCATGAATGCCGCTATGTGTGCGCGGATGACACTCACGGCACGCCGATTATGATTCGCGCCAGGCAGGAAGGAATCACACCAGAAGCGCTTATTGCCAACAGCTATGCCGAGCATACGCAGGACTTTGCCGACTTCGAGATTGCGTTCGATAACTACTCATCGACGAACAGCGAACACAATCGCGTGCTCTGTAACGAGATTTCGGCCGCGATGGCTGATCACACAGAGTGGCTGCCCGTCGAGCAGGCCTATTGCGATACCTGCAGCATGTTTTTACCTGACCGCTTTGTGCGCGGGACCTGCCCCGCTTGCGGGCTCCAGGACCAATACGGGGACTCCTGCGACAACGGGGATACCTACCAACCCACCGAACTTCTGGACCCTGCCTGCGCGACCTGCGGCACCGCACCCAGTCGCAAAAGCGCAGACCACCTGTTCTTTAAACTCGAGCCCTTCCGCGCATTTCTGCAGGAGTGGGTCCCCGGACATACCCAGCAAGAGATAGCCAACAAGCTGCAGGAGTGGCTGGATGGTGAGCTGCGCCCGTGGGATATTTCACGGCCCGAGCCGTATTTCGGCTTTGAGATTCCTGGCCATCCGGGCCAGTATTTCTACGTCTGGGTCGATGCGCCGATCGGCTACATCGGCGCCACCCGCGAATGGGCAGAGCGCGAGGGCCGCGACTACAAGGAATTCTGGCAGAGCGAAGACGCCGAGATCTACCACTTTATCGGCAAGGACATTGTCTATTTTCACACACTGTTTTGGCCAGCGATGCTAAAGGGAGCTGGCTACAGCACACCCTCGAGTGTGTTCGTGCACGGGTTCCTCACGGTAAACGGCGAGAAGATGTCCAAGAGCAAGGGCACCTTTATCAGCGCCCGGACCTATCTGGATAATCTCGGCCCGATGTACCTGCGCTATTACTACGCCTGTAAGCTGGGCGGCGGCGTCGAAGACATCGACATGAATCTTGACGACTTCATTAAGCGGGTTAACTCCGATCTGATCGGAAAGATCACGAATGTGGCCTCCCGCGGTGCCCAGATGTTGTACAAGCGCCTGGATGGGCAGCTCGGCAGCATTCCCAAGAACGGTACACAGCTCCTACGCGACGCGCAGTGTCGGGCAGAGACGATCGCCGCCCATTACGAAGCTCGCGAGTACAGCAAGGCTATCGTCCAGATTCGCGAGATTGCGGAGTCCGCAAACCGCTACTTCGATGAGCAGCAGCCCTGGGTTACGATCAAGTCCGATCCGGAAGCCGCGCGTGGCGTGATGACCACCGTCCTTAACGTATTCCGGACGATCGCGATCTACCTGAAGCCGGTTCTGCCTGGCTATGTGGAGAAGGTCGAAGCGTTGTTCATCGAAGAGCCATACAGCTGGGACTCGGCGCAGCAGACCTTGGAGAATCGCGCCATCGCGGCCTACACACATCTGGCGAGCCGGATTGAGCACAAGGCGATTGAAGCGATCATCGAGGCATCACGCCAAGCCCCACTGGAGCCTGAGCCGGAGCCTGAGGTCAAGATCGAGCCGATCGCCGATGAAGTCAGCTTTGACGAGTTCATGAAGGTGGACCTGCGGGTGGCGAAGATCGTGAAAGCTGAGGCGATAGAAAAGGCGAACAAGCTGTTGCGCCTGACCGTGGATTTGGGGGGCGAAGAGCGGCAGATCATTGCCGGAATTAAGCAGGCCTACAAGCCTGAAGATCTGGTGGGTCGGTTGACCGTGGTGGTTGCGAACCTCGCACCACGCACGATGAAATTTGGCGTTTCCGAGGGCATGGTCCTGGCGGCTGGCGAAGGCGGCGCTGAGCTGATGATTCTCTCACCTGATGATGGCGCCAAGCCGGGACAGCGCATCTCGTGAGCCGCTCGGTGCTGAACGCTGCGCTAAGCTGCTGCTTGCTATTTACGGCCTGCAGTCGTTTCGAAGCCACGCCCATCCTAGATGCGGCCTGGGAGAACGACGGCGCAACGGTACGCGCCATGATTGAGGCGGGAACCCCAGTGTCTACGGCGGATATTCACGGCTATACCGCGCTGCACGTTGCCGCTTCGAACGGGGACGCCGAGCTAGTCCACTGGTTGCTCGAGCGCGGCGCAGACGCGCACACACTGACGTTCAATCAGGACACGGTGATTGAGCTAGCCGCGGTACGCTACTTTGCGCTGGTCGATCAGTTGAACTGGGCCCGCGCATCACGCGCTACCGCCCAGCCTCTTCTAAACGGCTACTTGAACATCCGTGAGCAGCTAATCACCGCTGGCAGCGATCCCGAAATCTGGGGCAGGCCCAACGGTCTGTAGTGAGCGACGGGAGTCAATCAGTCCTGCGACTGCTGGAACCGATACCGCCACGATCACATCTACGGACGCCGGGGGACTCGACCTCACTGGTACAAAGCCGATCAACGTCACCTACCGCATGACCACAGATTGTATCGTACCCCACCGGCTCGCTTCCGAATGTGCTTACCGTGAGCTACGACGAGAATCCGGGCGCTGATCTGGGCCTCGGCAACGGTTCTACGATCGATTTCGAAGCAATCCGGGGAACTGGCTTTACGAACCCGACGCTCACAGGTGGGACGTTGACGCCTACTTTGGTCGGTGATAGCTACCGGACTACGGTGGGCGAAGTAGCAGCTCTGACCGTCGGGACGTTTCAATCTCCCTCAACGCGACCGAATTCGACGATCTGCTGATCTAGGTCAACGGTCTCGATCCCTGCGCCCCCGGTACGACGTTGTCGGACGACGCGTCGCCGTACGTACTCATCGAGCAACCAAACATCGAGATTAGCGCGGTAGGCGCGAGTATACTTTTCTGCGGCGACGGCAAGATGCCGGTGACGGTGTTCAACAACAACGCCTCGAGCGACCCCGGCCCGGCTTCCACCTTCTCCAAGGATACGCTCATCTCAGGCAACGCCGTCACCGTCAAAAACGTGACTGCTGGCTACTGCACCGACCGACCTCAATGGTGACTACGAATTCACCAATCTCACGGACGCCAACTACGTCTTCGGAGAGACCGATTCCCCTGGCGCCATCTCAACCTCGGACGCCGACACACCACCGTTCTACGATAGCTATGTTGGCGTCGCTTTTGCCAGCATCGACTTCACCGGCAATGACTGTCTAGACACCCAGGAAATCTTCTCGACCGTAATAACGACAGGATCCCAATTTTTCCCCGCTTACTCCTCCGGACACAAAATGCCGGTGGCGCCATAGTGATTGCCAGCACGCACTACGGCGAGGCAGATATCGAGCATGCCATGGTTCGGAAAGCAGTACGCTTCATGGCCAAAAATGGCGGCTCCTGAGGCGAATTCATGCTGTTGGAAAAGCGTGATCTGGCTAGCGCCGCCCAAACCTTTTAGCTCTTCGGTGCCCCTGCCCTGCGCAGCGCGTCCAATTCCGATGACCGGGCCATCTAGTTGCGGAGTCCGCAAGGCGGCAGCTTTGTCGGTCCGGGGCCTCCGTCCCCATCGAGTTACCCCTCACCGGCAAAGGCTGATGGGACGAAACTCTCAATATCAGCTACCGCCGCAACGGCGGGCCTTGGACCGAAATTTACCGCACGCAGGTTATTCCCGGTGTCTTTGAGTACCAAGTGCCATGGCAACCTCCAGCGGATGGTGCACGATACCATATTCGCATTGGTTTCCCCGCCGAGCAGTAGTTCGGCAGCTCGATTCTTACCACCCCAGCCAGGAATTCGCTATGTCTCAGAAGAGCCTTGTCCTCATCAAGCCAGACGGCGTCCAACGTCGCCTCGTATCCACCATCCTCCAGCGCTTCGAAACTGCTGGCCTGAAGCTGCACGCGCTGAAGTTTCTGGTCGCAACAACCGAGCAGTCCCGATCCCACTATCGGGAGCACGTCGACAAGGGCTTTTACCCGATGGTCGAGGACTACATCACCGAAGGCCCCATCGTCGCCCTCGTCCTGAGCGGCGGTAGCTGCATCCCAAAGATCCGCCAGATGGTCGGTGCCACCACGCCAGCAGAAGCTGCTCCCGGCACTATCCGCGGCGATCTCGCCCATCAGCCCATGACACAAGGCGGCGCCCTGCGCAACCTCATCCATGCCTCCGCCTCTCCAGAAGAAGCCGAGCATGAACTCGGCGTCTGGTTCACCCCCGACGAGATCGTCGACTACGCCCTCCTCGACGACCGCCTGCACTCCTAAAGTACCGTCCCAACAGCTGTCGGGCATCACAGCCCGACAGCCTGCGGCTGGCCATTCAAAATCCACAAAAGGATCGACTAGAGTCGACTCACATCGACAGCTGTCGACTAGAGACGATCTGTTGGTGCTACCGGTCTTAACTTGGAAATTGGATATTCCTTGTTGGCTGTTGGATATCGATCAAGTTGTCGCAGCGGGTTGCTACTGGCGACGAAGGCGCGATTGTATCAGGTTCAACAATACGCTCCCTTCGATCGAGAGATAACCATGCCCAAGAAACGCTTCCGCAGCTCCCGTACCACACAGGGGCGCCACATGGCAGGCGCACGTGCACTCTGGCGCGCCACCGGCTTCAAGACTGAAGACTTTCAGAAGCCCATTATTGCTATCGCCAATTCCTTTACCCAGTTCGTCCCCGGACACGTTCATCTCCACAGCTACGGCCAGATGATCAAGAAGATGATCGATGATGCCGGCGGCGTAGGCGTAGAATTTAATACCATCGCCGTCGATGATGGTATCGCTATGGGCCACGGCGGCATGCTGTATTCCTTACCTAGCCGCGAGCTGATTGCCGATAGCGTAGAATATATGGTCAATGCCCATGTGGCCGATGGCCTGATCTGTATCTCGAATTGCGATAAGATTACGCCCGGGATGATGATTGGGGCCATGCGCCTGAACATCCCCACGATCTTTATCGCTGGCGGGCCTATGGAAGCTGGCAAGGCCGAGACCTCCCAAGGCGAAATTTCCTTGGATCTCGGCGATGCCATGGTGATGGCTGCCGATGACTCCGTATCCGATGCCGACCTGGACCAAATCGAAGCCAACGCCTGCCCCACCTGCGGCTCCTGCTCCGGTATGTTTACGGCCAATAGTATGAACTGCCTCGCCGAGGCATGGGGGATCGCCCTGCCGGGCAATGGCACCATTCTTGCCACCCACTCCCTGCGCCGCACGCTCTTCGAACAAGCAGCCACGCGCATCGTCGAGATGTGCAACGCGCACTATCTCGAAGGCGATGACTCCGTTCTCCCGCATTCGATTGCGAACTTCGCAGCCTTTGAGAACGCCATGGCCTGTGACATTGCCATGGGCGGCTCCACCAACACCGTGCTGCACATCCTGGCCATCGCCAGAGCCGCCGGTTTGAACTTCACCATGCAGGACATCGACCGCCTCTCTCGTGGCACGCCCTGCGTCTGTAAGGTTGCGCCAAGCTCAGATTACCACATGGAAGACATCAGCCGCGCTGGCGGGATCCCCACGATCCTCGGCAAGCTCGAACGCGGTGGCTTTTTTAAAGGCGAGTGTCTTACCGTATCCGGCGACACGCAGGCCGTCCAGATCCGGAAGAACGATATTCACCTCAAAGCCGACGAGCTGACTGACCACGCTGTACAACGCTCATTGTCCGCACCTGGCGGCGTCCGCACCAAGGTCGGCTTTGGCCAAGAAGAACAGTACGCCGAGGCAGACACCGATGCTAAGACCGGCGCCATCCGTGATGTTGAGCACGCCTACAGCCAGGACGGCGGCCTTTGCGTCCTCTTCGGCAACATTGCCCAGGAAGGCTGCATCGTCAAAACCGCAGGCGTAGACGCCAGCATTCACATCTTCTCCGGCCCGGCTCGCATTTGCGATTCGCAGGAAGAGTCCGTCGACCTCATCCTCGGCGGCAAGATCAACGAAGGTGATGTCGTCATCATTCGCTACGAAGGCCCCAAGGGTGGCCCAGGCATGCAGGAAATGCTCTACCCCACCTCGTATCTGAAGTCGCGCAAGCTCGACAAGCAATGCGCCCTGATCACAGACGGACGCTTTAGCGGTGGCACATCCGGACTCTCCATCGGCCACGTCTCCCCAGAAGCAGGCGAAGGTGGAAACCTCGGTCTGCTCCAAGACGGCGACATCATCGAAATCAACATCCCGCAACGCTCCATCAACGTAAAACTCAGCGACGCCGAACTGGATACCCGCCGCACCGAGATGGAAGCACTTGGCGATGACGCATTTACGGCTATCGGCCGCGAGCGTGTTGTCAGCGAGGCATTGCAGGCATACGGCCTCATGGCTACATCAGCAGCAACCGGCGCTGTTCGCGATATCAGCAAGCTGCGCCGCGCTTAACAGCCCCTGGATAGCGCTCGGTCTGGATCCGAGCCTATCCACCGACTGCTAAGCGACCAACTCCCCTCACACACACTTTTAAGGACGGGCCTTCCCGCATCACACGATGTGGCTGGAGCGCCTTTGACTATGCAAGACATCCGCAACATTGCGATTATCGCTCACGTCGACCACGGAAAAACTACCCTAGTCGACAAAATTCTGGCCCAGCTCCAGCTACTTCGCACCGCCGAAGCCGAGCAGGACTGCCTGTTAGACAGTAACGATTTAGAGCGCGAGCGTGGGATCACCATTCTCTCCAAAAATATCAGCGTTCGCTACGGTGAGACCAAGATCAACCTCATCGATACCCCCGGCCATAGTGACTTCGGCGGTCAAGTCGAGCGCGTCCTACATATGGCAGACGGCGTCCTCTTGCTAGTCGACTCCGCAGAAGGCCCCATGCCACAGACTCGCTTTGTCTTGGGCAAAGCACTTGAGGCTGGCCTCCATCCCATTGTGGTCATCAATAAGATCGACAAGGCCGACGCCCGACCCGAGGCGGTCATCGATGCGGTCTTCGACTTGTTCGTCGAACTCCATGCTACCGACGCACAGCTAGATTTCCCCATCCTCTACGCAAGTGGCCGCGATGGCTGGGCCACCACCGACCTTGATGCCCCGAGCACGACTATCGTCCCGCTGCTCGACGCCATGATCGAGCACGTCCCGGCCCCAACGCTAAACGAAGGCCCGGCCCAATTGCAGATCACCTCCATCGACTACTCCGAGTATCTTGGCCGGATTGGCATCGGCCGTGTCCATCGCGGCACAGTCTCCCGCGGCTTCGTCGCGGTCTGCAAACCCAATGGCGACTCCCGCCAGGGAGAGATCCGACAGCTACACGTCTTCGAAGGTTTAGGAAAGGTCGAAGCCGATTCCGTGATCTATGGCGAAATCTGTGCCGTTGCCGGCATCACTGACATTGACATCGGTGACACGATCTGCCCCACCACCAATCCAGAAGCGCTGCCGGCCATCACCATGGACGAGCCTACCTTGACCATGGTCTTCCGCGTCAACGACTCGCCGTTCTATGGCAGAGAGGGAAAATTCCTCAGCAGCCGCCACCTCCGTGAGCGCTTGCTGCGCGCCGCAGAAGCAGACGTAGCGCTGCACATCACCGAGATGGACGGCGATGCCTTTGAGATCGGCGGACGCGGCGTCCTCCACTTCTCGATTCTGCTCGAGACCATGCGTCGCGAAGGCTACGAGCTAGCCGTCTCACGCCCGCACGTCATCTTCCATGCTGGCGACAAAGGCCGCGAAGAACCAATTGAAATTCTCAACGTTGAAGTGCCTTCAGAGTCCGCAGGTAAGGTCATTGAGCTGGTCGGCATGC
Organism: Lentisphaeria bacterium; assembly: GCA_003477185.1. Taxonomy (GTDB): domain Bacteria; phylum Verrucomicrobiota; class Lentisphaeria; order JABSQK01; family UBA12247; genus UBA12247. The sequence goes on along the minus strand of DMTJ01000194.1, from coordinate 3,905 downwards.
GCCGCGGTGAAATGGTTTCTATGGACCCGCAGGGCGATCGCCAGCTTCTCGTCTTTCGCGTGCCAACTCGCGGCCTGATCGGGCTGCGTAGCAAGCTCCTCACTGCCACCGCAGGTGAGGCCATCATCAATCACCTGTTCGACGCCTATGAGCCCTATCGTGGCGCCATTCCCGGCCGCCAGAACGGTGTCCTAATCAGCATGGACCAAGGCCCAGCTGCTGCCTACGCCATCGACGCCCTTCAGGCTCGCGGCACATTTTTCGTCGGCCCTACCCAGGATATCTACGAAGGCATGATTGTCGGCGAGAATTCCAGAGATGGCGATCTAGTGGTCAACCTGCAAAAAGGCAAGCAACTGACCAACGTCCGCGCCAGCGGCACCGACCGCAGTCTCAAGATCGCGCCTCCGATCCGCTTCAGTCTCGAAGAAGCCCTCGAGTATATCGAGGACGACGAGTTGCTCGAGATCACACCTGAAAACATCCGTCTCCGCAAGCGCCATCTCACCGAGAACGGGCGCAAGCGCAACCGGAAATCGATCGGCTGAAAAGCTGGCAGCAGCATCTGGAAGTGGCCCTGGGTACGACAATTCGTACCTGGCGGCCACTGCACGGCGGTTGCATCGCCCAAGCCTTCCTTGCGGAGTCCGCAACAGATCAATTCTTCGTCAAGCATTGCCCAGCTGGCGCGCCCGAGATGTTTGCCGCGGAGGCCGCCGGCCTGCGAACGCTTGCGAACTCCGCAACCCTTCGCATCCCGGCCGTCCTCGCCGTCAGCGAAGCATTTCTCGTCCTCGAGTATGTCGAGCCGGGCACACCTGGCCCAGCCTTCATGCCCGATTTCGGTGCCCAGTTCGCCGCCCTGCACCGCGCCTCCGCAGCCAAATTCGGCTTCACCGGCGACACTTTTCTTGGCACCACGCGCCAGCACAATGCGGAGTCCGCAAGCTGGCCGGAATTCTTCTACGAGCATCGCCTTGTCGCCCAGCTCCAGCTAGCCGAGCAAAACCACCTGGCCACGCCCGAGCTTCGCCACGCAATCCGCAGTCTCGAAGCGCGCATCGCCCAGCTTCTCGCCACCGACGAGCCTCCCGCCCTGTTGCACGGCGATCTTTGGTCGGGGAATTTTCTCGTCGCTCATGATGGCGCCCCCTGCATCTTTGATCCCGCCGTTTACTATGGAAGTCGCGAAGCCGACCTAGCGATGACCTATCTCTTCGGCGGCTTCGACTCAGCGTTCTACGACGCCTACCAAGAAGCGTGGCCGCTCCCCGACGGCCACGCCCGTCGTCGCCGCCTCTACGAAGCCTACCACATGCTGAACCACCTCAACCTCTTTGGCTCCAGCTACTACAGCGCGGCCCTCAGCCGCCTGACTGCCTAACAACTCGAAGGTTCGTAGTGAGCCTCCTAGCGAAGCGGAGTGGCGTTCTTTCGTGCGACATGTCTGGAAATCTTAGGACTTGGTGACTCGATGACTCGATGATACCCGACTACGTCGTAACTACGCTGAAGTGGTGATAAACTGGCTGACGAGCGGCCCCACAGGATGAGCTTGGTGTCCGATCCCGAAATGTACCTGCATATTCGGGTACAACTTAACGGGCCATAGTATCGCGCTAAACTAGACTTAGTCTAGTCAGGTCAAGCGGAGCAAGAAAACATGCAAGTCAATATGCTGGAAGCAAAGACAAATCTATCCAAGCTCGCGGCATTCGTTGCTGATGGCGGTGAGAAAGTGGTTATCGCCAAGGCCGGAACGCCTTTAGTGGACTTAGTTCCCCATCAAGAGGCCAAGGCTCGCACTCCAGCCGGCTACGATGTGATTATGGACGAGTTCGATCAAGCAGACGATGTGATCGCGGCATTATTTGAAGGGCGGGAATGAGACGGATCCTGCTCGATACGCACGCCCTCCTCTGGTTTATCGCCAGATCTGGCAGCTCCCTTGGACCTGAAGCGCTCGCCTTGATTATCGAACCGCGCAATCATGTCTACGTGAGTGTAGCCAGCACGTGGGAGATCTCTATCAAGCGAGCCTTGGGGAAACTCCAAGCGCCAGCGGATATGGACGCGATTGTAGAGGACAAGTCCCTTTCAAAGCTACCCTTCACCCTATTCCATGGCGATCTCGCCGGCGCACTTCCTGCGCTGCACAATGATCCTTTCGATCGCATGCTGATCGCCCAGGCCCAAGTCGAAGGTTTGGAACTAATGACCAGCGATCATAAAATGCGGCAGTACAAAGTTCGGTGTATCAACGCAGCCCAGTAGCAGAATCGCGCCTTGTGCGCAATCACTACTCCCCCGTTACGGCCACGCTGACACGGTGACGGCACCAGCTTCAATAGCAACGTCTTGGAGATGGGCGCTTTCGATTCGTGTGGAAGACATATAGTTGGGCATTATCTCCGCGAGAACGCATGTATCGGTCACGGGCCTGTGTTTTCGGCCTTGCAGTCTAGAACGAGCTTGCAGCGATGAATGAACACCTCGGGTAGAGTGCGAACATCGGGCTAATCGTCGGCTGAATCGTCTCGTATTTCTTCCCTTCCTTTTATCCTTCCTGTTCAGCACCATCAGACGTGGCTCAGCGACCTGGCACTGTCTGGAGAATCAAGGTCAGTCGCGTCCATGGCCGCTACGCTCCCCGCAGCCTCCGCCCACGCAAGGCCCAGCACTTGATTGTAGCCTTTTTGATGTTTGGGTTGAAAAATTTCGAAAGACAGGGAACTGTGCAGTCATGGAATTCAGACCTTGCATAGATCTTAAAGACGGCCGCGTGGTCCAGATTGTAGGTGGCTCCCTCTCAGACAGCGATCGCTCCGCCGTGCAAACCAACTTCACGACCGACCGTTCGCCTGCGGAGTTCGCAAACCTGTACCGTGAGGATGGCCTGACCGGCGGGCATGTGATCGCGCTAGGGCCGGGCAACCAGGACGCTGCACTCGCGGCATTCGCCGCCTATCCCGGCGGGTTGCAGATGGGCGGCGGCGTAAACCTGGACAATGCGACCAGCTATCTGGACGCTGGTGCCAGCCACGTCATCGTCACGTCATTCGTCTTCCGGAACGGCAAGATCGACCAATCACGGTTAGACGCCCTCATTGGCCGCATTGGCAGCAAGCGGCTGGTCTTGGATCTCAGCTGCCGCCAACGAGACGGCCGCTACTGGATTGTCACCGATCGCTGGCAGACCTTTACCGATGTCTGCGTCAGCCCCGAGACCTTGGCCCAACTTGGCGGCCAGTGCGATGAGTTTCTGGTCCACGGCGTCGATGTCGAAGGCCACCAGGCTGGCATCGAGGAAGAGCTCGTCGCCCTTCTCGGCGAGCATTCTCCGATTCCTTCCACCTACGCGGGCGGCGCCCGCCATTTCGCCGACCTGGAACGGGTCAAGGAACTTGGTCGCGGCCGTGTCCACCTCACGATCGGCAGCGCCCTCGATATCTTTGGCGGTGCCCTCCCCTACCGGGACGTCGTCGCCTGGCATCAGGCCCAGGGCAATGACACATCCTACCGGTAGAAATCAATCCAGGCGATTCGCATCGTCTCGGGGTTTGCCGCTAGAATCTCGGCGGACAGACTCAGTTCAAACCAACCTCCGGCTTCCCAACTACCCGCAGGCGAGCATCATCAAGCGCCACGGGCTTGCCATTGGCCTTCAGCTCGATCCGCGGCCCCAGATCTCCATGGCTGGCTACACTTACAGCCAGCGTGTGACAAGCGGTCTTGTGCTTGCGCGATTTCAAGCCCTTCAGGTACAGGCGAACCACCAGGCGCTCAGGCAAGGCATCGCCACGTTGCACCGTGGCCGGCCCAATCCCGACCTGACTGCCGTAAGATCTGTCTCGCGATCGCAGCTCACCTCGATCGCCCTCGCCTGCAACGCTGCGAGCAGCACA
>DMTJ01000534.1 GCA_003477185.1 Lentisphaeria bacterium | reverse complement strand
TCCTCTGCGGCCAACAACTGACGCAGCAGGTCGAGGTGGCTGGCGGCGTTGATCTGGCTGGAGAGGAGCTTGAGCTGTCGTTCGCGGCCAGCAAGATTGTCGGCTTTCTCGCGCAATGCTTGGTGACTTCGTGTTACGTCACCAAGTTTGGCGCGAGCCTCGCGAAGCTGCGTTGTCGCCCCGCATCGTTTCGGGAAGCTGAGCTCAAAACCCAGGCGACGGGCTGCGTCGTTAAGGTCGATGTTGCCGTACAACTCCTCGCGAAGCTTCGCAGCGATAGTGCCGTCGCGTTGGGCGAGCAGATCCTGGAGGGAGAGCCGATAGAGCGGGGCAAAGGTCTTCGGCGGTACTTCTACGATGGTGTCGTGGCTGCCAGCGTTGTAGTGGTGGTCGCTGACGGTGTCGCCAAGACGGATGGTGACCTCTGCGGATGCCGATGTCGCTTGGCTCGCATCCCCCCAGAGCAAGGCGGTGATGGCGCGCGCGGTGCAGGATTTGCCACGCCGGTTGGCTCCCCACAGCAGGTTGAGGCCGGGGACTAAGTTGGTCAGTTCGACGGGGTCCGCATGCTTGCCGATGCCGCTATAGGCACGAATGAGCAGTCGCTCTATGATCAGGTCACGCATCGTTTCTCTCCTGCAATTGCTGGCGTTGTCTGTGCAGGTCGCCTAGTAGCTCATAGGCTTTGGCGATGGTCTGGTGCTGGATGGCCGCGGCATCGAGTGGCGCGTGGGCGAGTTGGTCGAAGGCAGGACTGGCCTCGGCGCGGCGCACGTTGCGGGTGACTTCGGCGAGCATGTCACTGGCGACAGGGTCATTCAAATTGCCGGCTTCCAGGGCGATAATGGCTTGCGCCAAGGTGCCGAGTAGGTCGCTGCCGCCAGCGATTTCCGGCAGGTTGATCTCTTCCGGTAAGGGGCGGATGTCGTAGCTGTGCTTGCGCAGGGCGACATCACGGTTGCCCAAATCCTGGATGGCGTTCTCGGTGAATTCATGAACAATTTGTCGGAATTCGCTGGCTGAATGCGCAGACTGGCCAGCGAGGTTGAGATCGACGACGACGGCTTCGATGTCCGCGCAGTCATCGTCGAGCGCGTCGTCGATGGCCTGGCACAGGGCCTGGGTGAGGGCGGCTTTACGACAATCCAGATCAGCGGTCGGCAGACTGATCTTGAGGTAGGCCAGTTTCGCGATTGGTATGGGTGTCACCGTGGGCTGAGCATCGCCGTCGTAGTCGATGAGCAGGGCACCGTGGATTCCGCTTTCGCCGGCGTCAAGACCTTGCAGGGATCCCGGGTAGTAGGCGCTGGTGCTATTGCCGGGGGTGTGACATTGGGGGACATGGATGTGACCGAGCATCCACAGCGGAATTCCGGAGTCCTGGATCTCGTGGCTTTGGACAGGGGCGTAGGCGCTGGCTGCCTGGCCGTACTCGCAATGCAACAGGCCGAGGCGCATTGCTGGGGCATCCGCGCCGGGGGCGAGGGGATCTTCGAACGGAGAGTGTCTGTGGTGCTGTGCAGGGAACGACCAGCCGTAGATTCTAAGGCGGCGTCCCGCGCTGTCGGTGATGTCGTGCCACTCCCAGCAGCCGCCAACACCGAGGAGGACGAAGTTGAGCCCGTCGAGGGTGCTGGCTAGTTCCGGAAGTACAGCGGTGTCATGGTTGCCGGCTACGGCGATGACAGGGATAGCGGCTTTGGAGAGTCGAGCCACGCCACTGTGTAAGACGCCGTAGGCTTCGAAAAAGCGGTTCTCGCGATCGACCACGTCGCCGGCCAGCAGAACGGCATCGACGCGCTCGCTGATCGCGCGCCCGATCAGGTCGTGCCAGGCCTGCCTGGGCGAGTAGTCGTCGGCCCATTGGCAAGGGACGCCGCCAAGAGCGCGGCCAAGGTGGAGATCTGCAGCGGCAAGCAATTTCATGACTGGCCTTCGGTGACGGCTGCTTTGAGCTTTGCCATGATTTTGACCATAGCCAGCGTATCGAGGGTGCAGTAGGCGATGAGGTCCCGGCGAGTCTGGTCAATGTCACCGTCGAACGTGCCGGTGACCATCTGCAGGTAGGTGAGGCTGGCGGTGCCACCTTCCTGAATGGCGAGGTCGTTGTAGGACAGCTCGGGGATCAGCGCCGGGAGTACGTACTTGATGCTGTAGCTGCCGCGCATTTCCGGGGCGTAGTAGTGTTTCGCCCGAAAGGGATCGGCCAGATCAATGAGCCTTGCGCGGATTGCCGTGATGGCTGCCGCATGCTGCGGAAAGTCGCGGGCCATTTCTTCGAGGCGGCCGTCCTCAAATGATTCGTTGTAGACGATCACGGATCCGGCCGTGCCGAGGTCTGCGATCATCTGCTGGAGCAGCGGCGGGCGCGGGTCAGCGTCCGTCCCATCGCCGAGAAATTCAAAATGCTCGACAGCGCCGCCGGCTTCGTGCTGAATGTGCAGGGAATACTGAACACAGATCTGCTGGTAGGGGCGGGAATGGTCAAAAATTGGGACGCCCGGCATGATCGTCTCTAAGTCGAAGTAGTAGAGCGGATAAACGAGACGTTCCAGGAAGGCGGCAATGCCGGCTTTGTCGATCGTCGTCTCGCCGGTTTTGTCAGCATTCACCTGCAGCTGCTGCTTCCATTGCAGATCGGTGCCCTCGGGAATGTCGCGGGTCATACGGTAGCCCTCATTGAACAGCGCCCATTTCGTCTCAGATTTGCCGCGGAGGTTGAGCACCGAGTACGGCGGTATCTCACTCCAACAGTGGCCGATGAAGTCGCAGGCGTAGGGGCTGTGGCAATGCGGACCAATCGCGATAGCTGGCACAGCATGGGCAGTGAGAACGGCCTTCTCTACCTCGATCTGCCGGGTGATGGCGTCTTGTTTCCCGAGAGCTGCCTCGGTGACATCGTCGTCGGTGAACAACTCTTGAACGTCGATTGCACCGTCACGGACGTAGGCTGGGTCGAAATGCATGATGTGGATGGATACAACGGGCAGCCCGGATTCGCGCATGACCCAATACTGCAGGGCGGCATCTTCTATGTGTTGATCCTTGGTGCTATTGGTGCTTTTTACCTCGTAGGCGTGCCAGCCGTCGTCGCGCAGAACGAGTATATCCATCAGCGCCAGGACGCCGTTGGCCATAAACGTTGCTTCGTAGATCGCCGGTGCGCAGGCTGTAATAGCGTCTCGCGTTTTGACGATGCTTGGTGCAAAATCATAGAAGGACTCCGGCGTGCAATCGACGCCGCCCGGGTACGTCTGTTGGGCGAGCTGGCCAGTCAGCGTGCCAGCGGCAAAGATCGCGGTCTGCTGGGCGGATAGCGGGTCCTTGCAGATGCCGAGCGTTCTGTGATGCTTGTTGAGGTACAGGCTCTTCAGGCACTGGCAACCGCGCATGAAAGTGCTTTTAGAGAGCTGATGACGTGCCATTATGATTTGTCCTCCAAGGGTGAACTCAGCATGGCGGCAAGGCCGCTCTGGCGAACGGTGTTGCGCCTGACTGCTTCGGCGAAAAGTGTGGGGGCCAGCCACAATTCGGCCCGCGCCGAAGCGCGCGTGATGGCGGTGTAGATGAGCTCGCGGCCGACGACTGCATTGTCGCGGTTAGGCAGCACCACGAGTACGTCGGGGAACTGGCTGCCCTGTGACTTGTGGATGGTCATGGCCCATGCTGTTTCGTGTGCCGGCAGAAGCTCGGGGGCGAACGGGCGCGGCACTTCCTCGCCGGGCAAAGGCGGGAAGAAGGCGACGAGGGGCCTTGGGGCCGTGAGGTCGGATTGCGGGTCGTCGCTTCCGCCTTGCCTCAAAATCACTCCGGTATCTCCGTTGAAAAGGCCCAACCCGTAGTTGTTCTGGGTGATAAGAATGGGCTGGTGGTCGTAGAAGGCGCCGCGCTTTGCTGGCAGCGTATGGGTGAGGTCCAGTTTCGCCAGGCGTCGCCGCTCGGCCGGTCTGTCGGTGCAGTAGTCAAGTGATAACACTTCTTCGATTAGCCGGTTGAGTTCGTAAACGCCGTGGGGCCCGTGACGCGTCGCGCAGAGAATGCGAAACTGCTCGAATGCAGCCAGGGCTGCCACTGGCTCTTGGGCTTCCAGATAGGTGCGATATCGCCGCAGTAGCAGGCCGTC
>DMTJ01000155.1 GCA_003477185.1 Lentisphaeria bacterium | reverse complement strand
GCTGTCGTCATGGATGGGCTGATCGCAACGAATCGTGTCGGCTGCGGGATGGCCGTGAATGCGAGCGTGATAGATCTTCTCGACACTGCCATTGCTGAACTGCGATTGCACGCGGCGCGCGAATTCGCGGGAAAAGGTCAGTACGAGAATTCCGCTGGTGTTGGCATCCAGGCGATGCGCGGGGCGCGGATGGTGGCCCGGCATGGCAGCCTTCAGAATCTTGGCAATGGTATTGAGGTTATAGCGCCCACAAGGATGAACCGGCAGCGGCGCTGGCTTGTCGATCACCAAGAGTGCGTCATCCATATGCAGGACGCGTATCTCGGTGGCGACATTCGGCTCGATGGTTTCCGGTACGATGTGCACGAAGCTCTCGCCGGCGGCGACGACCTGGTCTGGAGCCGCCCTTTCGTTCTTGCGCAGAATCTGGCCGTTTGCGATGTGCGCTGCCCAGGTTTCGCGGCCGATGTGCGGGTGCAGGCTATCGAGAAAATCCAGCAGGGTCTGACCAGCAAAGCGCAACGGGACGTTAAGCGGGCGGCGGTTCTCGTATGGTGCTTTCCCTGGCAGCGGCTGGCAGGCACTGTGAATCCTGGCCTCCAGTTCTTGGATATTTTGTGCGTGCTGCTCGGCGACTGAGTTTGCACAATTTGGGCAGGACTCGCCGGGTCTGTACAGGGCGGACTCTTGGTCTTCGGCGGTCAACGGAAGAAGGCAGCAAAAGCATTGAGCCACGTCGGATTCTTGGAGCTGTGGGTTCAGCGCGACGCGCTGGTCAAAGACAAAGCAATCTCCGTGGTAATGGTCCCCGCCGCAATCATTGAAGTACTGCAGAATGCCCCCTGCGAGTTGGTAGACTTGCTGAAAGCCCGCGCGCTCCATAAACGGACCGGCCTTCTCGCAGCGAATTCCGCCGGTGCAGAACATCACGAGGGGCTTCTCCTGCCAGTCCTCCGGCAAGCGCTCGATGGCCTCCGGGAAGTCGCGGAAGTTATCTAGGCCGATGGGTTCAGCTCGATCGAATGTACCCACTCGCACTTCGTAGTCGTTGCGTACGTCTAGCAGATTGAACTCGCGCCCTTCATCCAGCCACTGCTTGAGCTCTTTTGGGGGCAGGTGAGGCGAGGGGGCCATGACCGGATCAACGTCAATGCCAAAGGCGATGATCTCTTTTTTCAACTTCACCAGCATGCGTGAGAAGGGCTGTGTGTTGCTGTAGCTCTCTTTGGCGTAGAGATCCGACAGCAAGGCATCGTTGCGGAGGCGGGTGAGGAGGGCGCGCACGTCGGATTCAGTCCCGGCGATGAAGAGATTGATCCCTTCTTCGCTGAGCATGATGGTGCCCTTGAGATTGAGCCGGGTGCAAAGCTCGCGGAGCACTGCGCGGCGCTCCGGCAGGTGGTCCAGAGCCGCGAACTTATAGGCTGCGATGTTCAGAAACGGCAGCGTCTCTGGCTCGACTGCAGTCATGATCAAGCCTCTCCGGCTTGAATGCGTAAGGCGTGAATCTCCGTGCCCATCATCTCTCCGAGCGCAGCATAGATCTTGCGATGTTGCGTCACGCGGGACATCCCGTTGAGCGCTTCGGCGGTGATGGTGACAGAAAAATGGCCGCCTCCGCTGCGGGCACCGGGGTGGCCGATGTGGAGGTGGCTTTCATCTTCTATTTCTAAGCTGACAGGCGCAAAAGCGGCAATCAGCCTCTCACGAATGGTGGCAACACGATCCATAGATCCGGTCCTGACTTTGGGAACTTACGAGGCAAACCGCTCGACGGTACTCCATGCCGCCGGGATGCTCCAGTTCTGCAGATGGCCGAATGCTGTTGGCAGGTCAGGCTCGGGCGATATATTGCGAGTTTACTTTTGCACTGGTTTCTCACGTAACTAAGGAATTTCATCATGGGTCAGCAGAATAAGAAGATCGTCAAGCGCGCACGTCGTAAGCGGTACATGGCACGGGTAAAGGCACGCAAGATCGAAGCCGCACAGCGGTAGAGCAACGTTCAGGGAACTTGGGCGAGGAAACTATGGTCCTTCAGGGCTGTTATACAGCGTTGACGACACCGTTCGTCGACGGTGCCGTCTGTTATGACACGTTAGCATCTCTGGTAGAACGCCAGATTGCTGCGGGCGTCGATGGGGTGGTGCCGGTCGGGACAACCGGTGAGTCACCGACTCTGAGCGTGGCGGAGCATGAGCGTGTGATTTCCGCGGTAGTCGAGACCGTGGGCGGCCGTTGCCAGGTGTTTGCCGGCACTGGAGGAAACTCTACTGCCGAGGCCTTGGAGTTGACACAGCATGCCAAGGACGTCGGAGCCGACGGGACGCTACAAGTCACGCCCTATTACAACAAGCCGACGCAAGAAGGGCTTTATCGTCACTTCATGAAGATCGCAGATGTTGGTTTGCCGGTCATGCTATACAGCATTCCCGGGCGCTGCAACGTGGAGATCGAACTTGAAACGGTGGCGCGTCTTGCGAAGCATGAAAGCATCGTGGCGATCAAGGAAGCCGGGGGGAAGGTGGACCGGATCAGTGGGCTTAAGCAGTGCTGCGATCTGAGCCTGCTCAGTGGCGATGATGCCCTTGCCTTGCCGATGATGTTAATGGGGGCCACTGGACTTGTCAGTGTGACCTCAAACCTGCTGCCTGCCGAGATGACTGCGCTGACGCATTACGCGTTGGCGGGGGATTATCGGGCGGCACTGGAGATACATTTTAACTATTACCGGTTATTCGGGGCCCTATTTGCCGAGACCAATCCGGTGCCGGTAAAAGCAGCAATGCACGCGCTGGACCTGCATGGCTCGGACTGTCGCTTGCCGCTGGCCCCAATGGCTGAGGATAACACCAAAAAGCTGTACCAGCAGTTGGCCGCCGTTGGCTTGATCGGTCGCTGATAGGATGGCAGTACGCGTAGCAATTGTCGGCGCGGCAGGTCGCATGGGCCAGAGGCTGATTGCGTTGGCTGCAGACGACGCAGATCTGGTCGTCTGCGGCGCCGTTGAACATGCTGAATCACCGTTTCTTGGGCAAGATGCTGGCATGCTTGCCATAGGCGATGAGCTTGGCGTTGCGATCTCCGCAGACCTGGCCGCAAGTGTGGCCGGCGCGGATGCCGTCATCGATTTTTCTGCGCCGAGTCAGGCCGTGCACGTGGCGGAGTCCGCAATCGCTGCTGGGGCCGGATATGTCCTCGGAACGACCGGGTTGACCAGCGAGCAGTATGATGGGCTGCGGGCGCTCTCCCGTAGGGGCCGGCTGGTGGTGGCGTCGAACATGAGCGTGGGGGTAAATTTGTTGTTTCAGTTGGCCGGGCAGGTTGCCCGCACCCTCGGGATCGACTACGACATCGAGATCATAGAGATGCATCACAACCAAAAGAAAGATGCTCCTAGCGGGACGGCTGTGCGCCTGGGCGAAGTGGTTGCCGAAGCGCGCGGGTTGAACTATGAGACCGATACCGAGCACGGCCGTGTCGGGATGGTCGGGGCGCGTGAGGAGGGGAAGATCGGCATGCACGCCTTGCGTGGTGGCGATGTGGTGGGCGATCACACGGTGATGTTTGCCACCGCCGGGGAGCGGATCGAGCTCACCCACAGAGCGTCGACACGCGACACCTTCGCAGTCGGAGCCCTGCGAGCCGCAAAATTTTTGCGCGATGCAGAGCCGGGGCAGTACGATATGGCCGCAGTTCTCGGATTGACAACAGCATGACTTTCACAATGCAGGAATTTGAGCGCTTCTTGCGCAACGACTGGCAAGTTCTTACTGCGTGCACGGGCGGGCTGCTGCTGTGGCTACTGTCCGGCGCAATGGCTTCATCCATTGCCGAGACGCGCGTACGCAGCCCATGGGTGCACCTGATTCTAGGACTTTTGCTTCCGGTCGTGTATCCGATTCTGGCTCTGTTTTTTGGCGTCAGTACGGTGAAGCAACCGAAGATTAAGGAAGCCAAAGAGCGAGATGTCTCGCATCCCGACGGGCCCCCTCCAGTGGAGCTACCTGCGGCCGATGTGCCAATCGTGGCACGTGAGATTCACGCCGAGTCGATCGACGAGGTGAGTATATTTACCCCCGAGTACTTCAAGGATATGGCCTTGGATGAATACGGGAACTATCGCGGCCCGTTCCTCTTTAAGGTGCACGGCATCGAGCAGCGCGCAGATCGAATTGTAGAGTGCATGCCGGGCGTCGTGGTCACCGAATCAATCACGCCGGACGGCAAGAGCCAGCGCCTACGCATCCCATACGACAAGGTCGAGGGCTTCGAAGAGCTCTGATTCTCATCCTCGCTTTTCCAGTTCATCTCTCAAAAAAGCCTACCAATCATGCATTTCGAACCAGTACGTAAAGCCGACTTCCCCACTGAGGAGCAGCGTGTTCTCGCCTTCTGGCGGGAGCAGGACATCTTTGCGAAAACAATGGCCGCGAGGTCTGGCGGGCCAGAGTTTGTGTTCTATGATGGGCCGCCATTCGCGACCGGGCTGCCACATTACGGGCACTTGCTGGCTGGCGCGATCAAGGACGTTATCCCGCGCTATCAGACGATGCAGGGTAAGTTCGTCGACCGTGTGTTTGGCTGGGACTGTCATGGCCTGCCGGTCGAAAACGAGATGGAGAAAGAGCTCCAGATCAACAGCAAGCATGAGATTGAGTCCTACGGCGTGGATCGTTTTAACGAGGCCTGCCGTGGTATCGTGTTGAAGTACACCAGCGAGTGGGAGCAGGTCGTCGAGCGCATGGGACGTTGGGTGGACTTTGACCGCGGCTATCGGACGATGGATCTGAGCTATATGGAATCCATCTGGTGGGTTTTTAAACAGCTTTGGGATAAGGACCTGATCTACGAAGGCGACAAGATCATGTGGTACTGTCCGCGTTGCGCCACGCCGCTGTCCAACTTCGAGGTCAATCAGGGCTATCGCGACACCAAGGATCCGGCCATTACCGTGCGGTTTAAGCTGAACGGGTCTGGAAATCGCTACATCATCGCCTGGACCACGACGCCCTGGACGCTGCCGGCGAACTTTGCACTTGCCGTGGGGGAGGACATTGACTATGTCGAGGTCGAGGATGGCGACGATACGCTGATTTTGGCCGAGGCGCGCATGGGCGCCTACTACCCCAAAGAGCCGCCGACCGTCATCCGCACCTTTAAGGGCGCGGAATTGGTGGGGACCAGCTATGCGCCGATCCTGCCGTTCTTTCCCCAGCATCGTGAGGACGCGTACCGGGTGATCGCGGCTGACTTCGTCACGACAGGGGACGGTGCTGGCGTGGTGCATATTGCACCAGGATTTGGTGAGGACGATAATCGTGTGGGCAAAGAGAACGGTCTGCCGGTGCATTGCCCGCTTGATGATGAGGGGCGCTACACCGCTGTCGTGCATGACTTCGCAGGCCGCTTTGTGAAGGACTGTGACGCGGACATTATCCAGCGCCTCCGCGAGGAAGGTTCGCTGGTGCGCAAGACCACGGTCAGCCATAGCTATCCGCATTGCTGGCGGTGTGAAGCGCCGCTGCTCAATCGCTCCATTCCTACTTGGTTTGTACGCGTCGAGAAGATCAAGGACCGCATGGTCGCGGCCAATCAACAGATTCAGTGGGTGCCGGGGCATTTGAAGGACGGTCGCTTCGGGAAGTGGCTGGAGAACGCCCGCGACTGGGCCATCTCGCGCAATCGATATTGGGGCTGTCCGCTGCCGATCTGGCATGATCGCGAGAGTGGGCAGATCGAGGTGTTTGGCTCTGTGGCCGAGCTCGAGGCGCGCAGTGGCCAGACGATCACGGACATTCACAAGCACTTTGTCGACCCTATTGAGCTGCCCGGGACTGACGGTGTGACCCTGCGACGGGTACCACAGGTGCTGGACTGCTGGTTTGAGAGTGGCTCAATGCCATACGCGCAGAAGCATTATCCGTTCGAGAACGAAGGCTGGGTAGAGGATCACTTACCAGCTGATTTTATCGCCGAGGGTCTGGATCAGACCCGCGGCTGGTTTTATACGCTCGTGGTGCTAGGAGCGGCGCTGTTCGATCGGCCCCCGTTTCGGAACGTGATCGTGAATGGTCTGATTCTCGCTGAGGATGGGGCAAAGATGTCCAAACGTCTGCGAAACTATCCAGACCCGATGGAGATCATGAACAAGTATGGTGCAGATGCTATGCGGCTGTACTTGCTGAGTTCGCAAGTTGTGCGAGGCGAGAACCTGCGCTTCTCCGAGAAGCGTCATATGGTCACGGACCAAGCCACCGGCAAGGAGATTCAGACGCCCGATGGCGTGCAGGAGACGATGCGTGCGGTGTTGCTGCCATTGTGGAATTCTTATAGCTTTTTCATCACCTATGCGAATGTGGATGGCTGGGACCCGCGGTCTGCGCTGGACGTTGCGAACTCCGCACCGAAGGCGGATTTGGATCGCTGGATTCTTGCCCGCTTGAACTCGATGGTGACGCAGGTCACGGACCGTTTGGACGCGTATGACCTGCAAGGCGCCGGGCTGAGTTTCAGCGGCTTTGTCGGTGATTTGACCAACTGGTACATCCGTCGCAGTCGCCGCCGTTTCTGGAAAAGTCAGGATGATTCCGATAAACATGAGGCGTACTCTACGCTGTATCACGTGCTCGTGACATTTTGTCAGGCTGCAGCCCCGCTGACCCCGTTCATGACCGAGACCATTTACCGCAATCTGCGTCGGCCATTTATGACCGCGGGCGAGAGCGACGCGGAATCCGTGCATCTGTGCGATTTTCCCAAGCCCAATCCCGCGCTAGCAGACGAGACTCTGGAACGGCGCATGGGGCGCGCAATCACGGCGGTTTCGCTAGGGCGCTTTCTGCGGACACAGGCGACGATCAAGGTACGGCAACCGCTGGCGGAGTCGGTGTTGCTGTCCTTGGACCCTGAGACGCGTGCTGACTTGGAGGCGATTCGCCCGCTGGTCGCCGAAGAGCTAAACGTAAAATCCGTACGGGTAGATGCGAACGAGGCGACTCTGGTCGACCTCTCCGCGAAGGCCAACTTTAAGCGATTGGGCAAGCGTCTGCAGAAGCGCATGAAGCATGCTGCAGGCGCGATCGCTGGGTTGGATGACACGGCCCTTACGCAGTTGCAGTTAGGCGAGACTCTCACCATAGAGCTTGCCGATGGCGGAGACGCAGTGGAGATCACGATTGAAGATGTGGAGATTCGCCGCACGGAGCGCGAAGGGATTGCCGTGGCGAATGAAGGAGACATCACTGTGGCCTTGGACCTGCAACTGGATGACGGTCTAGTGAGGGAAGGCCTAGCTCGTGAGATTGTGAACCGTCTGCAAGGCATGCGTAAGGACGCAGGTCTTCAGGTAGACGACCGCATTGTCGTGTGTTATGAGGCGCCCGCCGCGATTTCCACCGCCATCGAGCAGTACGGCACGTATATTTCTGATGAAGTCCTCGCCACATCGTTGCGCTCCGAGCCGACGTCCGGCGTGGACATCGTGGATATCAACGGCCATGCCTGCACGTTTGCGATAGTCAAGGAGGCTGGCTGATACCCGTGACTGAACCTTGTCCAAAGTGTAACGCTCCTCTCACCATCGAGGCAGGCGCCTTGGAGCTGACCTGCGAGGCATGTGGTACTGTGATTGAGCTCGACTTCGGAACAGGCGACGAAGAGTGCGAAGATGCGGAAACACAGGTGGATCACGAGCCAAACCCGAAGAATGACACCTCCTCGCGAGACTTGCACGCCTTTGCAGAAGCATCCGAGTTCGAATTCGAAGTAAACTCGTTTGCAGACCTTGTCCGCTCGAAAAAGGAAGGGCCAGCCGCAGACGTCAGCTTTCGCAGTATGACCGGTGGCCGTGTTGTGGCTGGTCAGCCCATTCGTGATATCAAAATTGCCAAACCCGTGAAAGCGGGAGTGATGGGCACGGGTTCTCACCGGGTGAACCGTGAGGACTTCCCGACTCAGGATTCGGTCACGACAGATATGCTCGATCGCTCACGGCTGGAAGCAGACGAACTGGCCAAAGAACGTGCGGCGCTTGGGGCGGCGCGCGAGGAAGCAGGGAAATTGCGAGAGGCGATTGAAGCAGAGAAGGCTGACCTGGAGCGGCAGCGAGAAGAGCACAGTCTGCAGATCAAGCGCATCCAAAACGAGGCGCTTTCGGCGGTCGAGAAGGAAAGACATTTCGCCGAAGAATTTGAGCGTAAAGCCGAAGCTTTGGCAGAGAATGGAGACCAGAAGCTCAGGGCTGCGCAGGAGCGGGCAGAGCAATTGGCGAAGCGTGAGGCTGAGGAAAAAGCGCGGCATGATGCTCTGGTGAAAGAAAAGAGGCATGCGATTAAGGCCATCAAAAAGAAGATCATTGAGGTGGCCGAGCACGAAAAGAAGGTTGCTGACGAGGCGAGTCGCAAAGCTGCCGAAGAAGATCGCAAGCAAGGTGAATATGAGGCGATGCTGGAACGAGCCGCCGACAAGACTCGGGCTGAGGTGGACGCTGCGGCAGAGGAAAAGAAGAAAGCGTTGAAGGCGGCGAAGATTGACGCCGCGAAGAAAGAGGCTCGCGCCAGGCTCTTGGAGAAGAAGAAAGACCAAGCGCGCAAGGTGATAGCGAAGCAGAAGGAAGAGGAAGTTAAACGGCGTGAAGACGCGATCACCAGGGCGAAAGGGGAAGCTTTGATTAGGCAGAAAGAAGAGGCAGAGAAGAAACGCAACAAGGCCATTTCCGTAGGCGTGAATCAGGATGTAGACGACGAAATCCGCCGCATGGAGCAAGAGGCAATGGATGAGATTGGTGGTGACCGGTGAGTGGCGAAGCGAAGCCAGACAACGGTGAGGACAAGCCCACAAGCGGCGCTTCTTTACATCCTTCTGGTGGAGAAACTAAGGCCACTGAAGGCAAGCAGCCTGCTGACACGTCTGCGAATCCCGCAGAGAAGGCAGCGGAAAATCCCGTAGCGGATAAGAAGGCCGCTGAGGACGAGAAGCCTGCTGACACGTCTGCGAATCCCGCGGAGAAGGCAGCGGAAAATCCCGTAGCGGATGCCAAGGAAATCGCGGGCGAGAAGGCTGGCGAGAATGCCGAGATAAAGACAGCGGAGAAGTCGAAGCATCCCGAAAAACTGGATCCGCTGGCCGAAATTGAGCGGCAGGTAGAGGCAGAGCTGGCGGCGAAGAAAGCCAAGGATTCCGGTGTCGAGGTGCCACCCAGCGCAGAGGACGTACACAAGTCAATTGAAGCAGAGCTAAACGCTGAGCTTGAGGCCGCGGCCGCCGCTCGGCGCACGCCCAAAGAGACTGAGAAGAAGACAGTCGAAGCTGGAACTGACTCGAAGGCCACCGCCAGCAAGGGGGCCGAGAAAGATGGCAAGCCGGCCGTTGGAAAGAACAAGCCAGCCGCTGGAAAAGGAAAGCCCGGTGCCGCTAAGAGCAAGCCAGGCACTGGAAAGGGCAAGCCAAAAGGTGCCAAGGACAAAGCCGAAGGCGGCAAGGCAGTGTCGCGCAAGAGCGGAGGTGCGCTAGCGAAGCGCAGGCCCGCGAGTGCTAAGACTCCTGAACAGGAAGCTGAGGAAGCTCGCAACAAGCAGATCGCCAGCAAGCAGGCCGAGATTACCCAGCAGATGAAGAGGAAGCAGCTAATCGTTTACGGTGTAATTACGCTGCTGACCGCTGTGATTGGCTACGTAATTCTGGGCGGGGACTCCAAGCCCGCCGCCGTCTCGTCACCGCCCCCGCAGCAGAGGCCTGCGGCGGCTCCGAAGGCCACGCAGAACGCGAGTAAAGATGCTCCCACACCGGCAGCCCAAGAGGCGGATTCGCTCCCTAAGCCAGCTGCTGCAACCAATTACAAGGTTAAACGCGTACTTCGAGCACTTGAAAAGAAGGCCGGGACGAAATTGCGATCGCAGGACTATATCGGGGCAATTAGCGTCTATCGAGATGCCACGACCGCGACGCCAGAGTTGAAGGCGGACTGCGATAAAAGGATCGCCTTCATTGTCGAGAATAATCTTGAAGGCAGCGATCCGCTGCCACTTATGGCAAAATGGGATGCCCTCAAGGACCAGGCCCGGGTGCATATCGCCTCAGAGAAGCCGGAGGATCTGCTCGTCGCAATCGGCTTGTTCAAAGCATTTGGCGAAGAGCATCCGTTGTTTGCCATGAAGGCGACAGAAAACGCGGGCAAGCTCGGGCAGCATTACTTCAAGGTCACCGGCGAGTTTCCGAAGTGACCCATGTCTGAACCGTCTCCAAAGCGCCCACTGCTGCCATTAATCGTGGGCCTACTCATTGCGATGTTCGCACTTTTGATCTGGCAGGGCAACTACTGGTTGCAGGAAACTATCGATGTAGATCCGTCTGTAGGGCGCGATATGGACACGATCGACACGTCTTCCTACGAGGAAATGCGCGATAAAGCGAATGAAGATTTGGCTGCTATTCTGGATGGTTTGAAGGAACTGCTGCAGACTCAACTGGTCTCGGAGGCAGAGTTTGAGCAAGAGATTCTATGCTTCATGACTCGCGCTCAGGAGCTACCTGGGCCTTTTCGCGTGCAGGCGGAAGCCCTGATTATCAATACGTGGAATCTGAGCAGCTTGCAGTGGCTGATTCCTGAACTGCCGACTCTTCACGGAGTCCCAACAGGTGAGTGACGATCACAGCGACTGGGTTGTCGAGCTGTGCAAGGTTATGGCGCAGTTGCGGAATCCGCAGGGCGGCTGTCCGTGGGACTTGGAGCAGACGCATGAGACTCTGCTCGAATATCTGGTCGAGGAAACGCACGAGTTTATGGACGCCGTGCTTTCCGGAAATGATGCTGAGATGGCGGATGAACTCGGCGATGTGCTGCTGCAGGTCGTGTTTCATTGCCAGCTGGCGCAGGAGACGGACCGCTTCGATTTGCAGCAAGTGGCACGGACGATCACGGAGAAGTTGATTCGCCGCCATCCGCATGTTTTTGGCGATGTCGATGCCAAGGATGCCGAGGTCGTGCTGGCGAATTGGGAGCAGATTAAGAATGAAGAACGGGGATTTGTGCGGTCTTCATCACTGGATGGTGTCCCTGCCACTCTGCCTCCAATCCAGAGGGCGGTGAAACTGCAGAAGCGCGCGGCTAAAGTGGGTTTTGATTGGCCGGATTCTGCCGGCGTCTTCGCCAAGCTTCGCGAGGAGATTGCCGAGATTGAAGAGGCTGTAGCTGAGGATGATGCAGCGGGAGCGCGCGAAGAAGTAGGCGACCTCATGTTCACACTGATCAATCTCAGCCGCAAGCTGAAGGTGGACCCCACAGTCGCGCTGGCGGATGCGAATCGCAAGTTTGAGTCCCGGTTCCGCAGCATGGAAACCATGGCTGCGGAGCAGGAGACATCGCTGACAGAGATCACAGACGATGCGCGCGAGACACTCTGGGGCCGGGCGAAGTCTGCAGAATAGGCCCCCGCTTTTGCGAACAAGTGGCACCCCTCTTCCTGCCGAGCTTTGCTCGGTTCGCCGTTAATCCATCAATTGTCCCAAAAGGATTAACCTAAGCCAGTCCATTCAGGGTGGTTCCAGCTCTCCTGCTGTGGCACTTTCTAATCGTCGCTGGACACATATACGGCCAGATGTGAGTTTTTTGTGGGTCACTCATGTTGCGCGCTTTGCCTCAGACACTACCGTGTATCCTCCATTTTTCTATACGAGCTTGCCAGAGGTTCTTATGTATCGTTCAGCCGTACTGGTAGCGCTTGCTCTATGCTTGCCGCTGCCATCACTCTTCGCCAAGTCCGTGGCCGCATTCAAACGTCAGGGGCAGGGAATTCATGAAATCGTAGCGCTTGTCATCATTGGCGATCGCTCCGTCGTCCAGGATCTGATGATCTGGGAAGACCTGCAAGCTGACGTGCTCAGCGCTCCGGTCTCAAAGCCAGACATTGAGACGATCGGCAAGACGATCCATGGCTGGGTGACCGCACAAGGTTATATCTTCGCGACGGTACAGCATCGGGAAAAAGGGCTGGAGGATGGCTATCTCGCCTATACCGTCAGAGTTGGCAACCCCGGTGAGATCAGTGTGGTGGGGAACAAGTACTACTCTGCCGACCAGGTCATCAAGAATGTGGGCTTGACGTCCAACAGCAAGTTCGACTTCCGGTCGTTGCATGAAGATCTGTTTGCGCTGAATACCGAGCCATCTGCCACGGTCGATACCTCGATCGCGCCCAAAGACGAGGTGAAGCTAGCGGTCACAGACGAGCTGCTGGTTCATGGCTCGCTGACGCTCAGCAATACGGGCTCACCTTTCGTCGGGGACTGGCGCCTCTGCAGTACGCTGGAACACCTTAATCTTACAAAACACGATGACATCCTCACTGCGGAGTGGCTCACCAATCCCGAGAACCTGGACGAAGTAAACGCTTTCACCGGCAGATACTATCGGCCTCTCGGCCCGAAGAACAACGTCACGTTCCACGCTGGCTGGAGCGAAACCGGGTTTAATGTGCTCGAGTTTGATATCCGCGGTCACGGGCGCTTCCTTGGGGCGCACTTCAACCGCGTGGTTTACAGTAGCCCAAGGCACACGCTCGACGTGTCCGCAGGCTGGACCTACAAGCAGAGCGAGACGCAGATCGGCTTTGCCAACTTTAACCTCGACGCGTCCGTGCTGCGTTTGAGCATGCCCAACGTGACGATTGGTTTCTCAGACAAGGTCTTTGATAGCCTAGGCGGCCGCACTTTCGCCTCCCTTGGTATGCTCCGGAACTTCGCCGGCCACTTCGGTGCCTCAGGCATGGATGCTATCCGTCGGAGGTCCGCCAACGCAGACGGTAATCTGACCATCACTAAGTTTCGCCTGGCACGCTTTCAACGACTCTGCAAGGGGGTGACCTTGGTCGGGAAGATTGACTCTCAGTACACCAATGACTGGCTGGATCCTGTTTTGCAGAAACGCCTTGGCGGTGCGGACAGCGTGCGTGGATATAGCGAAAGTGAATTCAGCGGCGATAGTGGTTTCAACGGTACCTTGGAGTTGCGCAGCCCGTTGTTCAGCAACTTCATCCCGCAACTTTCGCGCACTGAAGAGAAAATCGGAAGTGACCCGGATCATTGGAGCGTGCACCGCCTGCAAGCGATTGGCTTCTATGACTTCGGGCATATCCACCGGAATTATCGCTTTGCGGGATTAGGCGAGGACGACTCAGCATCTAGTCTGGGGCTGGGGGTTCGCTTCAGGATCTCTCCATACTCACAGCTGAAGTGCGACTACGGAGTGCCGCTGATTTCCACCGAGAGCAGCCGCGATGGTCGCGGTCATTTGTCCCTCAGTCTGCAGTTCTAAAGAGAGAGCGCCGCTGCGCTCGCTTTAGGGAAAGTGCAAAGCTATGTCACTGCCATCCCATCGGCTACTTAGATCGTGACTTTACGGTGGTGATTTGATGAGTACTGTCGCCTGCAGCCTCGACGCTGGCGAAAATAGCCATTGGGGATTCTTTGTGCACTGTACCCCGGGCTAAAGCCCGTCAGTCACTTCCGGCTCAGCCGAGCTTGCGAGATAGCCGAGGCAACCCCGCCGGCAACTGCCGCCTTAAGGCGGGACTCCGACAAGCGCCTCGAGGAGGCAGTAGTTTGGGCGCTTGTTTCAGGGGAGAAATGGCCGAATAACCAATAACCAATAGCTGTAGACCAGCGAGAAGCCAACGAACATTAGAAGCTCGTTGGCTCTCACACCGCTAGACGGGACGCACGACGAAGAGCAGGTCTCCTGAGCTCACGGCCTGACCCGAAGGAGCAGCAATGCGGACTACCTGGAATTTTTTATCCGGATCATAGATCACTTCATCGGAGCGATTATAGTCGTTGAGCGTGATGGGACGAAAGACCTTCATGGCTTCGAGCAGGCACACGGTCTGGTCCGTCGTGACGACGTCTCCCGGTTCTACAAACTGAGGATCGCTGGGAGAAGCTTGGGTGTAGAATATGCCGGTACCAGAGGCCACGACTTTCAATTCATCCGTACCATCGATGCGCAGGGATTCGGCATCAAAGCCACCCTTGATGTCGCCGGCTGCTGCTTCGATCTCCGCACAGAGTTCGTTGCAGTCAATGCGCTTGAAGAATGCCGGCAGATAGCGCGTGTCGTAATCGCCAGCTAGGAAGACCTCGTCCTGAAGGACCCGGCAGACCAGTGGGATGTTGGTGCAGATCCCGCAGATTTTTACGGATTGGAGATAGCTGAGCAGTTTTGCGACGGCATCGTCGCGGTCTTTTCCTTTGGCGATGATCTGGGCGATCATGCTGTCGTAATATGGCGGAATCTGCTTTCCCGTGGCGGCCATGGTAATGATGTCGACGCGGTCGTCTTCGGGAAACACGCACTCGGTGATTTCACCGGGGTGTGGTTCGAAGCTGACGTCACCATTGGCATCTACGACAGCTTTTTCGGCATTGACGCGAGCTTCGATCGCATAGCCAATTTCCTTGGGCTCAATCGCAGAGATCGAACGTCTTGCGGCGATATCAAATTGGCTGGTGACAATGTCCACATCGGAGACAATTTCAGTCACGGGATGTTCGACCTGCAGGCGGGTATTCATCTCCATGAA
>DMTJ01000415.1 GCA_003477185.1 Lentisphaeria bacterium | reverse complement strand
CAACTGGCCCAGTACCTGGCTTAGAGATGCCATCTCGGGAAGGAATAGAGGCGTGTCCAGGCAGCGTTCCTGCCAGTGCTGCTCTTGGCTCGGGGAAAGTCTTAGCAGGTTTGCGCAATTCAGCACGCCGACCACATTGTCGAGGTCGCCATCCACCACGGGCAGCCTACGATGGCGGGCCTGGCGCATCCGCACGTAGACGCTTTCGATATCATCGGAGGCGTCGACGGTACACACCTCTACGCGCGGCGTCATCGCCTGGCTTGCCTTCGTCTCCCGCAACGCCAGAATCCCGTTTAACATGTCCAACTCGCGCGCTGGAAATGCCCCCGCCTTCTCTCCCATGGCTAGAAACGTGCGGTATTCCTCGACCGTGATCGCAACCGACTGGACGCCCTTCCCGAACAGGCGCAAAAGCCTGCCGCTCACTCCGCGAATCACAAAGATAAACGGACGCAGTGGAGCGATCAGGTAGGATAGCAACCGAGCAGCCTTCGGTGCCAAAGCTTCTGCCTTCGTAAATGCAATGGTCTTTGGCGTGATCTCACCCAGAATCAAGACGACGACTGTGCTGATCACTACCGCGATTACGGAGGCTGCGGGCAATTCATAAGCCTGCGCCACGCGGTTCACCAAGATTGCCGTCATGTTGTTTACAAAATTGGTGCCAAGCAGAATCGCCACCAGCGTACCGTGGTGGTCCACCAACAGCCGTGCCGCCAGTTTCTGATTCGGGGTTCCATCATCGCCCCATTGACGCAGAGTGCTGGGACCCAGCGAGAATAACGCCGTCTCAGATGCTGAAAAGAATGCACTTGCCAAGACCAGAAACAGAAAACAGCCAAGCAACAAGACAATCACATGACGCTCCGTTTACATACCAGCCTCGACTAGTCGACACATTAGCTCAGCTCGGGCGTAAGTCTCTCTCAGTTTCCCCGCAGAATCCACCGCTGGTTGAGCAAGCAGGGGGAGACCGAGCTCCCCCTGCGAGTGCTGTTATCCCACGGTGACGGCGATTCGCTTGGGCTTGGCTGCCTCTGCTTTCGGCAGAGTCAGCGACAGGATGCCATTGGTGATCCCCGCCTGAATCGCGTCGCTGTTGACGCGCTCAGAAATGCGGAACGCTCGCTCGAAGTTGCCCACGGCGTACTCCGCGTGGACCTGCTCCCCAAACTCATTTGGCGCCACGCGTCCCAGGACGGTAAGCACTTGGTCCTCCAGCCGGATGTCGACCTGGTCCTGTGCGACACCGGGCATCTCCAGCTGGAGACACAGGGCCTCGCTGTTCTCCCAGATATCGACGCGCGGGGTGAAGCAGTGGTGGTTGGTTGCCTCGGTGGTCTCGGTAGTGAGGGTTTCGTTGCTCATGGTCTTGCTCCTTCTCTGGTTACGTAGCTCAGCATGCCTTGACGGCAATCTGACGAGGTTGATCCTCAATGCGCGAATGGACCGTGACCTTAAGTACACCGAGCTTCAGCTCAGCGGTGGTCTTGTCACCATCAGCCCGGAAAGGAAGGCGGAACTGCCGGCTGAATTTGCCGTAGCAGCGCTCATTTCGGTGATAGGTGACGCCTTCTTCCTTGGCCTGCGCCGGGACCAATCCGGACAAAGTCAGGACATTGTCGTGGACATTGACGCCAATGGAATCAGCGTCGAGGCCGGGAAGTTCTGCGGTGAGGACGACGTGGTCGTCTGCATTCCAAACGTTTACCTTCGGCGAACCGCCGGTATTGCGCTGGGGGTCGTGCTGTCTCGAGAACGGCCAGCCGCGCTCGAGTTCCTGCCATGGGGTAAAGAATGCCGTGCTCATTTGCTGGCCTCCTCTTCTTTGCGTTGTCTCTGCTCGTGTCACCGTGACGCAAGCTAAGACCCAACTTGCAGAGGATATGCCAAAAATGAATAAAAATCGCTTAATCCGTTCTGTAACAGGTAGATGCGAGGATTTTGATTTCTTACGGATTAAGCTGGATGCGCCAGTATGGCTCACTTTTGGCGCAGCGCACACCCTCGACGCAGGCCATCCCAAGGCATGGCGGCCGATTCATTCTTAGAAACTAGCGAGTACGTTCTTGCCGATCACCCGGCCGTTCTCCTGTTCACGATGCGCCGCGATCAGGGTCTCGGCGCTGATCTGCCCTAGGTTCTTGGTCACTGTCGACACCAGCGTGCCAGCGTCCAGCAGCGCAGATACTCGATTGAGCAGCGCATGCTGCTTGTCGACATCGTGCGTCTGAAATATCGAACGGGCAAACATGAACTCCCAGCCGAAGCTTAGCGCCTTGGGCTTGATTGAATTGATTTTCAGTGACTGTGGGGCATCAATCAGGGCAATATGGCCGCGCGGTTTAATCAGCTCTACGATCGCCGAAAAGTGCTGATCAGTGGCTGTGAGAGACGCCACATAACGCGGCTCAAGGCCAAGAGCTTTGACCTGCTCCGCCAGTGATTGCCGGTGATCGATCACATGGTCGGCCCCCATCTTCTGGACCCAGGCAATGGTTCCCGGGCTTGATGCCGTCGTAATCACCGTCAGGCGAGTAAACTTCTTCGCCAGCTGAATTAGGAGCGAGCCCACGCCTCCGGCCCCGCCGATCACCATCAAGCATTCGCCAGCACCGCCACCTTCTTCCAGTGCCAGCAAGTCAAACAACAGCTCCCAGGCAGTGATCGACGTCAATGCCAGGCCTGCTGCCTCGGCAAATCCAAGTGCCGCCGGCTTTTCCCCGACAATTCGCTCGTCCACCGCGTGTAACTCCGAATTCG
>DMTJ01000370.1:651-13727 GCA_003477185.1 Lentisphaeria bacterium | reverse complement strand
GAGACGGCCCGCTATTGCGGGAGTGACTGCAAGGAATGGCGACTACTCATATCTTGCGGAGGTGTTGCCTTGAACTACATAATCAAGCCCTGACCTTGCCCGACGGGCTCACCTTGCAGATTCATTCGTTTCAGAGAAAACGCCGGCATCTCCCACTGCACGGAGTGCATTCGGAGCATGTCATCGTTACACTTCGGGTTGAGCTGTTCGAGTACTTGATGACACAGATAGCCGGGGGAGCTCCAGTTCCAGGCTTAGACTTAGACATCTCGAATTCAGCTGTCATGTCTTTCCCTTCATGGACTTCGACGCGCCAGCAGCGCCGAACTAATTGGCAGCACAAGGAGCCACCGACTAGATGAGCGTCGAACTGGCCCACGCACTTAGGAGTACACGTTCCATTCCCATTTTATTCTCCATCGATGCGTTGGATAAAGTCTACGAGGGCGGCCCGCTGTTCGTCGCTAAGGCCGAGTGGGGGCATAGCGGGGACAAGGCCCTTGGGATACTCGGAGAGCGGGTCCTTGATGGCGTTGTCGACGTAGGCACGATCGACGGTGACCTCGACTTCTTTGCCGTCGCGGATGACGATTTGAGTTTTGCCGAGGAGCCCTTTTAAGGAGGGGCCAGCGAGGAGGGTGCCGTCGGTGCTGTGGCAACTGGCGCACATCGCGGCGTAGATGTCTTTGGCATCGAGCATTCGGTCAACTTCGACGGTCGCGGCGTTCAGGTCGGCAGCGGATTTTTGATTGAGGTTCTTGATCATAGTATACCAAAGCTCGCCGGCCCAGAGAAGCGATTTGCTGTTGAGTTGGGGGTTGTAGGTGAGGTGCAGCACCCAGCCCATATTCTCGTTAGTGTAACCGTTGTTCTTCAGCAGTGGCCTGGAATCAGCGTCTCTGAGACCATCAATCTGCAAGTGCACACGCTTGCCGCCGTCGAGTGCCTTCAGGGACTTGACCAGCAGCGGTGTGCGCCCGACGGGGGAGCCTCCGTAGCTACTCGTGGGAATGTAGGTCCATTGCTCCAACTTGAAGAGTTGTCGCTTAAGTACGGCCTTGGGCAACGGCTTGAGGAACGCGATCTCGATGCCGCCGGGGATCATTCTGGCTGAGAGAAAGTCATTGAAGTCGCTGGGAGCCTCGGACTTGGCCTGGAGGCGTTGCAGGCCGTGATTCTTATTGAACTGCCAGAGGCGCTCGGCGCCGATTTGGCCGATATAGAAGGTATTGTCGGGCCCCAACGACATCCGGTTGGGGCCGCCGGTGAGGCCGCCGGTACCGTCGGCTTTGGCTGCGCCGGCTGAGAAGCGAAAGAGCGCGCCCTGCCAGACTCCCTTGACCTGTTCCAGATTGGCTCGGTGAATGGAACCAGAAGTGAAATCGGGGACGAAGAGCTGACCGTTGAAGGATGCCGCCGCGCCCGTTTGATTGCGAATGAGCACGGGCTGACCGGGAGACCGGGCAATGTGCATCGATTGGGGCAGATAAAGCGTGACGGGCGAACGCTTTCCCGAAATGCCAGTACCCGCATCGACGTCTGCTGGTTGGAAGGCCGCAGGCTTTCCTTCCGCCAATAGGTAATGCCCATAGAAGCCACCCTGTTCGAGACGAATCAACTTGTTGGCCGGGTTGAAGACGCCCTGATTGTCGGTGACGTAAACTTCGTTCTCGGGGCCGACCATGATGCCATTGGGGGTGCGGTAGCCGCCCGCGATATAATCGAGCCGGACGGAGTCAGCCGTTTCCTTGCCAGTGATGGGGCCCAGAGTGAATGTCGAACCACGGCGCACGTTGGAATTGACCTGGGTATTGGCGATCCGGGCACCGCCCATCTTAATATGGGTGCTAAAATTGCCACAGAGATAGACGGCGCCATCTTTCTGGAGCTGCTCAAAGCCGATGGTCCAGACGTGAAAGTTATCGCTGGCGAGACCTTCGAGGAGCGGGGTGCGTTCGTGCTTGGCGTAGCTCCCGTCGCCGTCTTTGTCATCGAGACGGATGATGCGCGTCTTCTCGCCGACGTAGATTTTTTCCTTGACAACGGCTAAGGCAGCTGGCTCATAGAGAGCGTCTGCCAAGAGTTCTGTCCGGACTTCGGCCTTGGATTTGGCACCAATCAGGCCACTGATCTTGTAGAGTTTTCCGTCGCGGTCGGGTTGCTTGTCGGTGCGATTAGGACTGAAGCTCAAGGCGTAGAGATCATCGCCAACGAAACACATGGCGGAGATCTTTAGCTCAGGGTCACCGGCGGGATGCAGGTCTTCAATCTCGAAGAATGGATGAATCCCCCTTACGTGCAGACCGGTGCCCGGTTCGGAACCGGTTGGGGGCTGGTCCTTCGGCTTGCTGGGCGCTTTCCGCTTGGGCTTGCGCTGTTTCTTTACTTTGGGTTTGGGCTTGGCGGCTGCGGCTACTTTTGTTTCCCCGCCAAGTTTAAGGCGTCCAAACTTGGGTTTGCGCTTGTCCAGGTTCTCGTTGAGCACGTCCTCTGTGACCCTAGGGCTATCGACGCCACCCTTTGGAACTGGAATATTTGCGCACCAAACAATGGCGTTTAGGACCTGTTTGCGAAACGCATCATCGGCCCAATTCTTGTGAAAATGGGCGCCGGTGCAGCCAGCACCACGGCCGCCGTCGGCGCGTTCCTTCGCCCAAAATACGGTCAGGTCTGAAGGCTTCTTATTCTTCGCCAACGCCTTGGTGAGCTTGCCGTTTCCTTTGGCTGCATCTGGTCGGCCGCGCATGATCGCGTGGACTCTGTCTTGATTCAGACTGCCGCCATGGTCCAGCGCACAGTCGTGCTCATACTCCATTTTTACGTACCACTCGTCGCGCAGATTCAGTTGAGCCACGCCTGAGTTGATCGGGTGCTTCTCGAGAACCGCCTTCAGGTCCCAATGTGGGTTGGACGAGAGCCCCGTCTTGTAGACCCCGCCAGTCCATTTCTTAATGAAGGGTTCCGCGACCTCCTCGGGGTCAACCGCGTAGTGGAGCAACAACTGCCCCACACCTTTTTGGGCAAGTTCGTCAACCAATGCATGATTGTCATTCATGAAATGGGCTTGGTTGCCTTTGTAAAAGTGGACGATGAGGTCGGCATTCATGAAGACGCCAGTATCGTCCGGCCAGTTGTTGACGACCGTGCAGCTCAGCTTATCCTTGATTTGGCTGGTGGCGAGCGACTTTTTCAGAAGCATGGCGCCGGCATAGAACTCGTGTGTGCCAGACGCATGCCTGAGGTCATCTCCAACGAGAAAGACCACATGTCTTTTATCCGCCGCGGCGGCGGCCTTCAGTACGGCAGATAGACTGAACACAGCCAGACAAAGCCCAGCCAGATGGTGAAACTTCACTACATTCATTCGTTCCTCGTGTTAGACGTCAAGGCTCTATTTCGATAAACATCTTGTACAGCGATAAGGCTGGACGAAATTCGCGGAACTTTAAGGCTTATTTCGCTGTCTTCGTTTTGGGCTTAAGCTTCTTGATGACTTTGGCGAGGGCTGCTTCGGTGCCGCTCAGGGATTTCCAGGTAGGCGCATCGGCGGTAGGCTGAAGCTCGACAATGGTGACGTTCTTGACCTAGACTGTGACGTGACCGTCTTTGTGAATCTGCGGCGCACCGATCATCAGCGGGTTCTCTGCAAAGCGGGAGTCTAGGCGAGCATCTTCTATTTCAAAGATACCGTCCTGTTTAATCGCGCGTATGCGAAAAGCCTACTCTATCGGTCTCTCGCTGGTTTGTATCCCGTGCCGCGACTTTAACCATTGCCGTTTCTTATCGAGCAGCGAGATCAACGATATGGGAGTGCCGCAGATGAAACTGGCCAAGCAGGCTAAATCGTCGTACGTCTGCGGTGGCGTATCCACGATCACGAAGTCGCGTCAGCCATCATGGAGCGCGAGCCCCCGCAGAGAAATCCGTGGCGGCGGTGAGGCTAGGCTATTGATGCGCTGGCAAAATAGGTTGCATTCGATTGCGATGTTTTTTGAGCATCGGCTCAGGAGGTAAACAGATTCCGTCCAGTCTGCTAATTGCGGGCTTTGTGGCCCGTTACTGAGGGTGCCTCAGAGAGGGCAAGGGAGTATTGATGGCAGACTTTGCCCCGAGGCTCCTACTAATAGCCCTAGGATAAACTTGCGTCTTCTGCGAACGCGCCTTTCGGGCACCTTGCAGCCAGGCTCCACACACGATAGGCATGGCTACCGTTTTGCGAAACCATACGACAAATTTCCTCGAAATTCGTCGTTCTCGCGACGCTCGGAGTTTATCCACGGACTGCTAAAACGCCTATGTTTTTTTCCTCACCAGCCTGAGTACAGGCAGCGAACCGCGCCCTTGCGTTTCGCAACCATCGTCTTTATAAGCGATTCGGTGCCCGTACCGCAAGGTGCCCATCGTTGGCACAAACAATGGCCTGACGGATCGCGAAAATTTCTGTACTATTCGGTTTTCCGCTCTCCGTCGTTGGCCGCTCGCGGCCAGCGGCCATACCCTAACAGTACCACCTCAGTCGGTGGTAAAATGAACGCCAATCTGTACGCCCCACCAGTTTCGAAGACGCGCGACCCGCGGACCCTACCCTTGCTGCCGCTAGAGGAACGGGAGGCGCTAGAAATCTCGATCAAATTCGTTTCGCGGACTTGGTTCACGCATATCGTGATGTTGTCCGGTCCGGTCTCGGGGGCCATCCGCCATTACGCTGTCGGGCTCCGGAAATCGGTGTATTTCTATGGACCGCTGGCTGGCAAAAGTCCAACGTCCTGGGCCGTGAGCCCAGCAGGCTGCTTAGTAGCGTATCGGCTCGCATTGAATTTCGTGTGCGACTCGACGACCAGGCACTTCCTGGCCACATTGATGTGTATACCTCGATGTACCGGCTCGCCCAAATCACAGAATTTCGCCTTATTCTGTGCCATCGCCTACTCTACGAGAAAAATAAGCGATTGCCGCTTCGGAGGGGGATATGCCTGCCGGTCAGTCGCCAGCTGGCGGTAACCTCACGATTACGCACAGCTTGCGTGCGCAAGATGAGGGAGAGTTGGCCCACTAAGGCGTTCACTTGTGCAAGCTCGGTTGTGAATCAGACAATCTAATTCACAACCGAGGCGAGACCTCGACCAAGCGGGTGTGTGCTACTTCCCGTGACTCAGAATGAAGAGCCCTGTGTCGCCTTTTCCACTGGCATTCAACTCGACCGCTTGCGTCTCGAACGCGGCCAACTCCTCAGTCGTGAATAGGGAGCGAGCGCGAGCTTTCGAGTTATTCTCCCCGGTCTCAGGGTCGATTAGGGGGATGTCGCGTGCATAAATCTCACTGCCTAGAAACTGAAAGGTAGTGGAGATGCATTCGTTGTGCACGAGCTTAAGCCCAGTTTGTTCCGCCAGCAGTTCGACACTCTTTGTGGTATGAATCACAAGATGGCGTGGGGCGTCAAGTTGCACCCAGCTGACTCCATAGTGTTCCCACGCATAACAGTGGGCTACGGGCATTGCCAGCACCACGTGTCCGCCTTCAGCCAACAACGGGGTCACATCTCTCAAGACCTCAGGAGAATTGTTCATGTGTTCGAAAGAGTGATTGAACAAGATTAAGTCAAACTTTCCTTGCATCTCACTCAGCGTCTTCTTGTAGATGGTAACGCCCTGATCGAAGACAATATCCTGTTCTACAAACGGATCGACGCCGGTCAAGTTGCCAAAGCCTTCGTGATACAGGTGGTGCAGCAGTTCGCCTCCCCCACCGCCAACATCCAGAATTCTCGAGTCTTGGTGCAATGGAACGTGCGCAAAGCTGTCGGGTAAGTCGGGGCGGCCGTTCAATCCCACCAAAGCAGATCCCAGCAGGCTGGTGTGTCCCAGGGCGTGCTGAAGACGAACTCGCTTGAGTGCTCTCTTTAGCCCGCCGGACTTTGGGAGTTCCATGCTCGCAAAAGAATAATAGTTGTCTGGATAATAGTCCCCGAGGTTGTCGGGAACTACGGCAATCTGAAGGGCATGGCACCGGGCACATTCGAAGTACTCGAAGGAATCGTGCGTGCCGAACATCATCTCATGCGCGGAAAAGGTACGATTGTCCTGAGTGTTCGCACAGGCGTCGCAAGCATATTGTGTCATGTCGGGGGATTCCCATTGTAGCGTTCTTTACATTCGATACTGATTTGACCGCATCAGCCTTGGCTTATGCACAGAAGATTTAGAATCCTTGTGCGTCAAACCCCTGCAGTCCTACAGCCCAACTCCATATCCGAATAAGCTACCGTCAATCTCTTCATTGGCGAGCGCAATCGCCCAAAACGTAGCGAGGGTCCGCCGGCATGGGCCGCTGTAGTATGCGCAGTAAGATTCCTGTGGTCTGGTCTTGGACCGATGCAAGACAGGAGGAAGAGATGTCTGTCAAGCTAGATACGCGAAAACTGCGAGAAGGAGGAGGGGAGTTCGGATTGCAGATCTTGGACTAGCGACTTGCCACCAGCGGGGCTGACACTTTGACTTGGCTTACCTGTTGGCTGGCTCCGCGGTTGGAATGCCTGAAGATTGCGTATCGGCACGTAGAAGCGTCTGCCAATCCCGTTGGTCACGAAGCGCTGGTCCGAAATGCCGGGCAAAACAACCATCCACTGGAGAGATAAAGAATCTCCCGTAACACACGCAAAAAGGTTATGGGACCAGACTCCGTCTGCTTTAATTCCCATGTCCCGAACGAGGTCGGCGCCTTTGCCATAGGCAGCCATCCCCTCATGGCGACTCTGTACGCAAAAACGAGCAGAATTTCTATAATTTTCCGGGCATTATTGCCAAAGAGAAGGCCCAAGGCAATTGTGGCAACAAGTGGACCTGTACCCCTCCAATGATCAGGCGGCGTTTCAATGTCCGGCTGTAAGCTGAATGGCGCATTCTGGTAGGATAGGACGGCCAGGAGAAATGTCAAGAGGGGGAGGATGTTGGGCCGAAACAGGGTAGCCCAGGCCCGCGCTCGTATCGTGTTTGGCTTGGGCTACCTTGTCGGGGCCCGTTGGGCCTGGATGGATTCCCGTAAATCACCGGTAAGTATGCGCAAAGTTGCGAGTGCTATTTCCTTCTGCAGCATGAAATGTTGAGCCGCGGGCAGGCGGAGTTCCGAAGGTGGGGCTTAGATTTCTTCGAACTCGTCGAGGCGGCGCAGCCAGCGGGCGCGGGCCAGGCACTGGTGGTACATGCAGGGGCGGTCGCCGATTTCACAGGTGCCGTCGGGGCGGGTGCCGCCGCACGGGCCTTCCTCGAGCCCTTTGGGGCACTGGGAGGCAGGCACGTAAAAGGTTTTGGCGAGCTGCCACTGGTCGCTGGCGTCGAGGCAGAGGGTTTTGCGAAGGATGCGGCCAAGGGAACCGGTGCGTTTTTCGACGGAGAGTGCATCGGCGATCAGGTAACGGACTCGGTCGCCTGTGGTGGCTTGAGGCAGGCGATTGTGGGCCTGGAGTGTGTGCTGGGCGTTGTAGGTGCAGAGGCTCTCATCGAGCAGATTTTTATAGGCGTAGTAGTGACGCGGGTAGGGGGCCATTTCGACACGGTCATGGTAGTCATTCCAAGCACGGAGCCAATCTTTGTAGGTGGTCAGGCTCTGAGAGTAGGTGTCGATCTCATTGAGCAAATTCTGAAGGCGCGCAGGGTCTTCGATGCCGGCGATCTGGACGCCGCTGCAACCGAGGAGTCGGCAGCCGGTGGCTTGGAGGGCCAGACGGCGGAGTTGGGCGGCTTCGGCTTGTTGATCGCCGACGTTAGCTTCGCGCTGGAGTTGGGCGGCAAACTCGCGGGACATGACTTGCCCAGGACAGAGCCCGTCAAGGATGGGGACGACTTCCTGGGGGCGGACAAAACGAAGACGGGCAATGACGGGAATGGCATAGTTGCGCTGCTGGCTGTACCAGAGCAGCTCTTGGATCTTCTTCATGTCCCAGCCTGCTTCGGTGACGAAGAAGTGGGCACCGGCTTTGATCTTGCGGGCCATTTTGTAGTACTGCAGAAAGGTGTCTGCAATGTTGTACTTGAAGGGGTTTACGGTGGCCGCAAGGGTCAAGCCCTGCACGTGCAGTTGCTGGAGCATGAGGGTGCTGTCGAGGTGGGCTCCGGGATGGCCAGCGAAGTCGCCTTTGAGCGGCGAGGGCTTGGCGAAACCGGAGACGAGCAGCAGATCGGAGACTTTGGCCGACTTAAGCCTGGCGACGAGCTCGCTGAGATTCTCGGCACTGAGCCCCGTTCCGGAGACGGCGGCCATGACCGGGAGCTTTTTACGCTCCCGCTTGAGACCGGCGAGGGTATCGACGAGGCTGTGGCGCTCGGCTTCGGCCTGGAAGCCGCCGGTGAGGACGAGGCCGTGGATGCGCTTGTCGGTGGCGACACTGCGGACGACCTCGGTAACGGGGAGCATACCGAGCTGGAAGGGCTGGTCGGCATTAGGGCGCACGATCTCTAGTAGGACGGTAAAGTCGTCTTGGTAGAGGCGCTCCCGGAGGCGGGTATCGGCCTCGAAGGTCATCTCAAGCTGGCGTTCGTTTTTCAAGAGGGCCTGCTTCGGTTATTCGATGACAACGCGTCGCAGGTTTTTCTTGCCGGCTCGCAAGACGAGCTCACCGTCTTGAAAGTCCTGGAGCGTGACTTGGCGCTGGACATCGGTCAGGCGCTCTTCGTTGAGGTAGGCACCGCCGCCCTGGATGAGGCGTCTGGCAGCGCCGTTGCCGGTCTGGAGGCCTGATTCGGTGAAGAGGGCGCAGATCCAGATGCCTGCTTCGGCTGCGGCCTTACCCAGCGCGTAGGTGGGTAGATCTTTGGTGCTGGACTCGGGCCGGAACTGGGCAATGCGGCTGCTGGTCTGGATCTTGCCTTCGGGGTCGGCAAAGCCGAATCTGCCGGCGATGGCGTGGAAGACCCGCTCGGCTTCTTGGAAACCATGGGCGAGGGCGGTGGCTTCGAAGGCGAGGATCTCTTTGGCGCGGTTGATGGCCGGGGCTTCGAGAGCGCCGAGGCGCTGGATTTCTGCAACGGGCAGGTCGGTAAAGAAGCACAGGAGCTTTGTGACTTCGGTGTCTTCGACGTTGCGCCAGAATTGGTAGTAATCGGTGGTGCTGGTGCGCTTGGGGTCGAGCCAGACAGCGCCGGCCACTGTCTTGCCAAACTTCTGGCCCTGGCTGTTGGTGAGCAGCGGAAAGGTGGCGCCGTAGACTTCTTGGCTGAGCATGCGGCGGGTGAGGTCGATGCCGGCAACGATGTTGCCCCATTGGTCTTGGCCACCGAATTGAAAGCGGCAGTTGCGATCGCGGCGCAGGACGTAGAAGTCGTAGGCCTGGAGGAGCGTGTAGTTGAACTCGAGGAAGCTGAGGCCGGTCTCTAGACGCTGCTTGACAGATTCGGCGGTGAGCATGCGATTGACGCTGAAGTGCTTGCCGACATCGCGCAGGAATTCGATGTAGCCGAGGCCATCGAGCCAGTCGGAGTTATTGACGAGGATTCCCTTGTCGTCATCGGAGAAATCGAGAAAGCGCCCGACTTGCTGACGCAGCGCGGTTGCGTTGTCCGCAATGTCTTGCTCGCTGAGCATCTTGCGCATCTCGGTTTTACCGGAAGGGTCGCCGACGCGGGCGGTGCCGCCGCCGATCAGGATGACGGGACGATGGCCGTGGCGCTGGAGGTGACGAGCAGCCATGATCGGCAGCAGATGGCCAACATGCATGCTGTCTGCGGTGGGATCGATACCTATGTAAAAGGCTTCGCCTTCGGCATTCAGTAGTTTTTTAGTCGCTTCTTCGTCGGTGTGCTGGTAGAAGAAGCCGCGTTGCTCAAGGATATCAAATGCGTTCATGATTCGGCGAGTAGGTCTCTTAAGGCGTTAAGGCAGCGCAAGTTTTCGGTGCGCGTGCCAAAAGTAATTCGGATGTGGTTGGGCAAGTCATAGACTTCCATCGGGCGGACGATGATGCCGTTCTCGCGCAGGCGGCGCGCTGGCTCCAGGCTGGCGTCTACTTGGATCAAAATGAAATTGGCCGCGGTTGGCAGGAAGCTGACGCCCATGGCGGTAAGCTGTTGCTCGAAGAAGTTTTTCTCGCTGCGGTAGAGTTCGCGGCTGCTGGTGACAAAGGCTTGGTCGGACAGTGCGGCGACTGCTGCTTGTTGGGCAAGGCGGTTGGTGTTGAACGGTTGCCTGACTTTGCCAAGGGCGGTGGCGAGTTCCTGGCAGGCGACGCCATAGCCGATGCGCAGTCCCGCGAGCCCGTAGGCCTTGGAAAAGCTGCGGCAAACGAGCAGGTTAGGGAAGCGTTCGACCCAGTCCATGGAGGGGGGCATGAGCGTGAGTGCGATCTCCGCATAGGCCTCGTCGAGGACGATCAGGACGTCTTCGGGGACGCACTCGCAGAAGCGCTCAAGTTCATCGGCGGCGACTGCTGTACCGGTGGGATTATTGGGATTGCAGACGAAGACTACGGAGGTGTCGTCCTGGATGGCAGTGGCCATGGCGTCCAGATCGTGCCGTAGGTCTGCGCCCATCGGAACTTGGGTGGACTTGCAGCCGAACATCCGCGCGAGCAGCCGGTAGACGACGAAGGCGTGCGCGCTGAAGACGACGTGGGTGTCGCCGCGCATGAAACAATGGCCGACAAACTCGAGAATCTCGTTCGAGCCATTGCCCAAGATCAGTTGCTCGGGAGCCACGCCGTGCTCTTCAGACAGAGCCTGGCGTAGTTCCCAAGCCCCGCCATCGGGGTAGAGGTGGCATTCCCCGATCGCTTCCTCAAGGGCTTGCATGGCCTTTGGAGATGGGCCTAGTGCTGACTCGTTGCTCGCAAGCTTCACGATACTGTCCGGGTCTAGACCCAACTCCCGTGCCACTTCCTCGATCGGTCGGCCCGGCTCATAGGGGCGCAGCGCTGACAGGTTGGGGCCGAGCTTCTGCAGCAGGTTCATCGTTAGAGAACCTTGCCGCTTTCGACGTCCATGAGGCGGAATTCTTCACGATGAAGACGCGCATCGGCACGAAACACGAGGCTGCCGCCAAATTTTCCTTCCATGTCTTCGAGGATATGGGCGTCGGAATTCTTGAGCCGCTCCAGGACGCTCGGATGCACGGTGATCCGGACTTTAGTTAGGCCCTGCTTACGGCGCAGGATTTCCTGGAGGCGGCGCTGAATCTCAACGCTGATGCTGACAGTGGACTTGACGAGTCCTTTGCCTTCGCAGTAGGGGCAGTTCTCGAACAGGGCGTCCTGTAGGCTTTCGTACTCGCGCTGGCGGGTCATCTCCATGAGCCCAAGCTTCGAGATGCGCAGGAGCTTGGTTCTGGCGCGATCACGATCGGTGGCGTCGCGCATGGCGGTGTAGACCTTCTCGCGATCGGTACCGGAGCGCATGTCGATGAAGTCGACAACGACGAGGCCACCGACGTTACGCAGGCGCAGCTGGCGACCAATCTCACCGGCAGCTTCCATGTTCGTGGTCAGGATGGTCTCGGGGTGGTCTTTGCCGCCACGGGATTTGCCTGAGTTGATGTCGATAGCAATGAGCGCTTCGGTTTCATCGATGACCAGTTCGCCGCCGCTCGGCAGGCCGACTTTACGGCCAAAGATCTGCTCGATCTGCTTGGAGAGCTTGTAGAACTGGAAGATGGGCCGGGCTTTCTCGTAGAGCTTGAGCTCGACTTTCTCTGTGGCACCGATGCGCTCGATGTAGGATGCGGCGATGTCATAGGACTTTTGCGAGTCGACGACGATCTGCTTGACGTCGTTGTCGTAGTAGTCGCGCAAGGTACGCTCGAGGACGCCAGGCTCCTGAAAAACACAACATGGGGCAGGGCGGTCGCAGTTGGCCTGAGTGGCCTCCCACTTGCCGAGCACGTAGGAGACGTCGTTGCGAATCTCTTCATCCGTGAGCGTCTCGCCTGCAGTACGGCAGATGGCGCCCATGCCTGCGGGGAGTTCTAGACTCTTCATGATCTTGCGCAGACGCTCGCGCTCTTTGCGGCTCTCGATTTTGCGGGAGACGCCGCGATGGCTGGAGTTCGGAAGCAAGACAACACAACGGCCAGCGAGGCTCAGGTTTGTGGTAACTCGCGGCCCCTTGGTGCCGATTGGCCCCTTGGTGACCTGGACGATGACTTCGGTGCCTGGAGGAAACTGCTTTGGAATCGCGTCCAGGTCGAGCGGGGCATCGCGCCGGTCATTCCTATTCCCGTCCGGTTTCTGCTGCTGTTGTTTTTCCTGGCTGGGAGCCGGGGCGTCGCCGGAGGTTTTCTCTTCCTGCGGCCGGGCGGATTGGGCCTTCTCGCCGGATTCTTTTTGGTCTCTGCGGCGATTGCGATTCCGTCCGCCGCGGCGGTTGTTGTCACGCTCCGGCGTGGGGGGTGGCGTAGCCGGCGGTGCCTCGAAGCGCTTTTCTTCGGCTTCGCGCTCTTCCTTCAGCTTGGGAAAGAACAGTTCTTTGAGACGGCGGAGAAAGCCGGCCAAACCGCTGACTGGGGCTTCGACTTTGGGGGTGGGGATGTTCCGCGGCGGACCAGAGTCCTTCTTCTCTGGTTTATCCTGACGCTGGTCGCGATTCTGGTCGCGATCCCGGTTGCGATTGCGGTTGCGATTTCTCCGTCGATTCTTCGTCCCCTCGCCGCCTCCTTCATTGTCGGCGTCTTTGCCGTCCTGGCGAATCTTGTCTGGGCGATTGCGATTCTCATTCTGACGACTGTCGTTCTGGTCGCGACCTTCGCGGTGGCCCTCACCTTGGGCCTGCTCGCCACGGTCACCGCGGTTGCGATTGCGGTTGCGTCCGCCACGGCGTCGGCGGTTTCTGCCACCGCCACCACCTTCGCCACGCTGATTGTCACCGCCGCCGTTACCGCCACGGCCTCCGTCGCCTCCAGCGGCGCTTTCTGGGGCGTCAGCCATGGCCATCGGAGGGCGCTCTTCCGGCGGGAGGTCCACGCTTCCTGCGGCGGGATGGTCGGTGTCAAGTTCAGCCTCGGCCAAGGCCTCTTCGTCTATTGCTTCAGGCCCTTCGTCGCCGTCTGGCTCACAGGGAACTTCGACGACTTCCGGCTCCTGTTCAGGCGCCTTCTGT